>DQVD01000098.1 GCA_015661935.1 Desulfocapsa sulfexigens
ACAAAACAAGAAATTATTCTGTAAGGCACTAAAGTTCTCCCTTAGGGCCCGGCAAGAAATAACATGGACTTTCCAATTCGTAACTGTACCACACGGAGTCTCGTACCTCGCCTACCTTTCATTTGATTTTACCTCTTCGAAATCCTTACGTCGCCAGCTACGCTGCGGTTTAGAAGAAATACAATCAAATGAACCTGCAGCACATTTTCAAAAAAACCTCCTAATAACACACTAAAAAGACACAATATTTTATAAGCCGTCGCTCTTTAGGGTATGTGTTTACTCCTGAATAATACACACATATCGAGTATGTGACAGTGTCTTTTTTATAGCTAAGGAACGTACACGAAATAATTTGAACATCTTACCCGCCCTTTGTTCCGTCATCTGTACTTGAAAAAACTTTACATACTGGTAGTATGCAAAGTTTTTTCAAGTACAGATGACGAAAAAATTGAAGCGCAGGTAAGCGAGGTACGAGACTCCGATATGCTCAATTTATTTCGTTCCTGTTCCTAAAGGTAATAATATAAAGATAATAAGGGGACAATTAATACTTTTTGTTCAGGCTGTGGAAGAAAGAGGTGTACAACCGGCTCAATGTCCATCGATAAAAAACCAGGTTTATTGAAAATACTGAAACAAAATGGTGTTTTGCAATCTCATGTACTGTTGAATAAGTAAGGAACGTACACTAAATAAACTGAACAAATGAATGTCTTTTTTCGGAGTCTCGCAGGGCATTATGTACTCAGTGTCGCCGATCCGGATTCTTTTTAAAATGCTGCGATCTACCTCCACCATTACGTTTTGCAATGGTGGAATCGTAATGGAAAACATCTCACCTAAGATTTAGTGCCTTAAGAACAATTTCTTGTTTTTTTCAAAGAAATTGTTCGTAAGGCACTTATCCAGTGAACTGCCTTTTTTCCTGAATAGGGTTAGTGGTAATCAGGTACTGTTAAGTGTACCGCCCATAACTACTTAAAAAACATTATTAACGTCAAATAAGGTACTTAACTATATGAGTGACAATAAAAATACCCAGGGAGTCAGCATAACGATACTATTACCTGCAGGGCGCTTACCACTGGATATGATGCAAGCCGCCCATGATCTGGCGAAACAATACGGCTTTGGTATTTACCTTTCCTTAACTCAAAACATGAGGCTTATCAATGTTCCGGAATCTGCTGCCAGCCATGTAAAAGAAACACTTGCAGCGCTTGGAGCAAATTTCAAAGGACCGGGGAAATTCCCTCTTCCACGAATCTGTGTAGGAAAACCACACTGTAATCTGGGCCTGATTGATACCGAAGAGTTAAGCCGAAAAATTCTTGAACGATTCAGTGGTCGAGAAAAAACCAAGGCAAAATTTAAAATATCCCTTGCTGCCTGCCCCATTGGCTGCGCCTGGACAAAAAATACCGATATTGCGGTTACGGCAAACCGGGTCGGATATAATGTCTATGTCGGTGGAAAGGGTGGCCCAATACCGCAGCTTGCCATGCGAATCAAAGTAAAAGCAACGCTAGAGGAAGTCCTGGATATCATTGAGACATTGGTTGATTTTCATGATTTGAAAACAAAAACGAAACAACGTATGTATAAGTTGTTAAAAGATCCTGATTTTCCATTTTCAGCGGTTTAAGGTGATGTGTTGTCACATGTCACACCATTGGCAGTTCCGGGAATAATCCTTGCCGCAGGCAGAAATCTGCGCATGGGGGAAAATAAATTATTATTAGTGCCTTACAGAACAATTTCTTGTTTTTTTCAAAGAAATTTACTGTAAGCCACTAAAAGATCCTGCTGCAAACTTAAAACTTGTTGACGTGGATGATAGAGGAGCTGTTTTTGATATAGACACCCCCGAGGACTATGCGCATCTCAAAAATTTGTGATAGAACCACCAACCTCTTCTCCACAGATAAGCCTAGACTTCGAGCCTCCAGTAAAAGCTATTCCCCTTCCTTCCAGGCAAAAAGCCCATCACTAACTTCACTGCAATCTACTCTTTGACTGGTGCAGAATTTGCAGAATAATGGTATTAACCAGACTGCATCATTCAACCTGAAAACAGAATCGAATACATTACTATTATGTCAAAATATATCATTGGAATCGACACTGGCGGCACCTATACCGACGCAGTACTCCTCGAGGAAACAAGTAAAGCCGTGCTTGCCACCGCTAAAGTTCCCACCACCCACCATAGCCTTGCCCTCTCCACCGCTGAAGCACTCGACACTTTACTGAAAGAATCAGGTATCAACAAAGAAGACATCTCACGCCTCGCACTCTCCACAACCCTTGCCACCAATGCAGTAATTGAAAATAAGGGTGCCCGCGTTGCCGCCTTTATCATCGGCTATGTAAAACATTTCAAACTCCCCATCACCGCCACCATCTTTGTTAAAGGCGGACATGATATCAGCGGAAAGGAAGAGGAAGTTCTCGACATAGGCAACATCGTTGACACAATTCAGGGAATACGAAATGAGGTGGATGCCTATGCAGTCTGCTCCTCCATGTCCATGATAAATTCCAGCCATGAACTGGTGACAGAAAAAGCCATCTCCATGCTCGATCCCAAGCCCGTCTTCTGTTCACATACAATCAGCCAGCACACCGGAATGCGTGAACGGGCTGCCACTGCAGCGCTCCATGCCAAACTTATGCCGATCATGCAGGACTTTATTGCAGGTGTGCAGGATGCCATGAACAAAAACAAGCTTCGGTGCCCTGTGGTTCTTATCACCGGAAATGGTGACCAGGTCTCTCTTTCAGACGCCACAAAACAGGCGGGCACTACAGTTTCCAGCGGGCCAGCCTGCTCAGCTGGTTTTGGCGCTTCTCAGGATATTGATTTCGCACTCATTGTTGATGTGGGCGGTACCACCACAGATATTGCCATGATTAAAGATGGGGAAATTGTTCTTTCACCAGACGGCTGCACGGTGGGTTTATGGCAGACACATATGGAAGCCGTTGATATGTTCACTGGAGGCATAGGTGGAGACAGCCATGTACAGGTTGACAATAACGGAAAGATTGAGCTAGGGCCATCTCGGGTGATTCCGTTATCCATGGCAAAAGGATTCCCGGACTGCAGCAGCTGGCTTGGCCCGGAACTCAAGTCCAAATGTATCTCACTTCTGCCAGATTACGATGCTGAAACACAGAACGATCCTGTTCTGTATACACTTGCAGCAAACGGGCCATCCACTGCCAGTTCAATCCGTCAACAAACAGGATTTTCAGGAGTTCCGCTCAACAAACGCCTGGAACAACTCTCAAGAAGTCAGGTAATACTCGAAACCGGGTTCACTCCCACCGATGCTCTGCATGTCTTGGGAAAGATAAACATTGGTGACAAATCAAGAGCAGAGGCCGGAGCTGCGGTTCTTGCGACACTTCTCGATATGAACGCAAAAACCTTTTGCGAAAAAGTCATCAGGATGACCGAAGACAAAATCGAAAATCTGCTCATTGATTATGTCATTCATCGTTATTGGGGGAAATCACTCACAAACTTCATTTCCACCCGTAACGACCATCCAGTACTTGGTGTGAAATTCAATATGAAGATTCCGCTCATTGGAATCGGTGCTGCAGCACAATATTTTCTGCCGCGAGTGGCTGATCGCCTGGGAACGGTTGTAAACTTTCCGGAATACTGTGAAGTTGGTAATGGGGTGGGAGCTGCATTATTAGGGAGATAGTAACAGTTAAGATAACAAATGGTACAAGGTGAATCCGTTGGATTCCGGGGATGATAAACTGCTGTTATGTTCTGACACAGTGCGAGCTCTCCCATGAAAGTGAAGAAGCATATACTGTGCCATTAGTGCGCCTTGATTATCACTTTAGTGCCTCACAGAACACTTCCTTGTTTTTTCAAAGAAATTGTTCTGATAAGGCACTTATCCAGTGAACTGCCTTTCTTCCTGAACAGGGTTAGTGCAGTAGAACATAAAGAGATGATTGAAGCACTTGTACCGTTAAAGAAAATGATACAGGAATTCGCTCCCATGTCTGTATTGCACCGGGAAAAGATGCAATTAAAGGTTGTCAGACCACCTGAGTTCTGGG
>DQVD01000330.1 GCA_015661935.1 Desulfocapsa sulfexigens
TTAGTAGAAAAAACTATATGTTACTTCTAGTAAAACAACAACACCGGATTGGATAACCACATCGTGAAGGGGATAGTGCATCGCGGATTCGCCTCGTGCGAACCCAACAAGCCATATCTGATGGTGGTGGTCCTGTTTTTCAACATCACCAACAAGCAGGCCAAGCATTGTGTTTCTTCTAGAAACCACCACCTCCACCAGATGATGTCGATGTCGCTCTGCTTTTTGATCTTTTGTGGTGGAGAACGGGATAAGTCCAATGGTTACCCAGAGGGATTTGGCACCAACAATATCAGTGGAAAAACCGATTTTATCGTTTGCCTGTAGAATGGTGTCAGGGCGGACATCCAGGCGTCTTGGACCCCGGTGAAAACAGATGATTTCAAAACCTTCAGAGTCCAGTAGTCCGGCATCATCAATGGTTTTTCCAACAAGTGCGCCACCTTCTTCGACGGCAAGTTCTACTCTGAAGAATCGTCGTTCAGGCGTATCGATGTTTTCTGGCAATACGTTCTTTTTTGCTGGCAGGAGCCATTTGCCTGTGAGCATTATAAACGCAATGCCGATAATGGTGGCCGGCACACCGATCCAGGACAAGTCGAACATGCCAATGGGTTCCATATGAGGAAGGCCGTTTCCTCCTCTTTCCAGCTTTTCGTTGATCATACCGTTTATGACCAGGTTGGTGGCTGTTCCAATAAGGGTACAAGACCGCCAGGATGGAGGCATAACTTAAGGGCAGATACAGTTTTTTTGCATCCAGCCCACAACTTTTGGATAAATCCCTGATTACGGGAATCATCATTGCCACCAGCGGGGTATTGTTCAAAAATGCTGAACCGAAAGCGATGTTGGGGAGAATCTTCAGTTGTGCCTGAAAAATAGATTTTGGTCTGCCAATCAGTTTCTCGCTGAGAATAGAAATAGCCCCGGTTGAATACATACCTGCAGCAATCATAAAGAGTGCACCAATGGTTAACACACCAGGGTTGTTGAAACCTTTTAAGGAATCTTCAAGAGGAGCAAGCTTGAATGTGATGGTTAGCGTCAGGGCGCCAATAAAAATTGCTGCTGGCGGGAGCTTGGTGAATATTAATAATCCGAAAGTAATAACTAAAATGGCTATGGTAATGTAAATTTCAATTATGGTGTCCTATGGATTGTTGAAAATCGTGGCCACTTGGGTTTTGGAATGCGCGCAGCCCGAAGGTGGAAAGAGCTGCAAACAAGTGGTCAAAGATATCTGCCTGAATAGCTTCGTAATTCGCCCAGATCTGATCTTTGCTGAAAACATAAATTTCAAGGGGCAGCCCGGTCTCCGTGGGAGCCAGTTGCCGCACAAGAAACGTCATATTGGGGTGGATATTGGGATTGCGGTGCAGGTACTCTTGCACATACGCACGAAAGATACCGATATTTGTCTGGTTGCGACCATTTATTGCTAAATCTGTTTCGATTTCATGTCGTGTATTATACGCTTCCACTTCCTTCTGTTTTGGGCGCAGATAATTTTTAAGGATAGTAATTTTATTTAATTTTTCAAGCTCTTCCGCATCTACAAAATGGATGGATGAGATATCAATGTTGATGGAACGTTTTATCCGTCGTCCTCCGGATTCACTCATGCCCCGCCAGTTGATAAAAGAGTTTGAAATAAGAGCGTAGGTGGGGATGGAGGTAACTGTCTTATTCCAGTTTTGTACCAGAACACAGTGAATGGAGATGTCGATCACATCACCATCCGCTCCGTATTTATCCATCTGTATCCAGTCTCCTATGCGCACCATATCAGTGGCGGATAACTGAATAGTGGCCACAAAACCGAGGAGGGTATCTTTGAAAACAAGAAGGATAATAGCGGTTAGGCCACCAAGCAGACTGAGTAATCCCCATGGGGAGCGACCGGTAAAAATAGCGATGAGAAAAATAGCACAGAAAACGTAGACGATGATGCGGGCAGCATCGGTATAGCCGCGGATAGTGGAACTGCGTTTTTTTGCGAGTCTGGTGTAAATGTCATTTACTGAACTGAGAAGAGCACTGATACTTGAAGAGGCAACAATGACGACACATGCAAGCAGTGCCCGGGAGAGAAACCGGGACATATCCGAATCATCAATCAGCAGGAGATCCTTACAGACATGGATAACAAGGATTGGTACAAACCAGCTTATTTTATGAAAGAATCTGTGCTCGATCAGAGAGTCATCCCAATGTAGCCTGTTTTTATGAATTATATTTATAAGTGCTGGAAGTAACGTGCGCCTCACAAGCCAGGTAGCGGCCAGAGCGATCAGAAGAATTAGAACAATGATAAGCGTATAGGCGCTAAGCTCTGCCATGTTCGCCTGCAAACCCTGATGCCTCAGCCAATCTGAAAGTGTTGTGAAATTCATGTTTTATCCTGCAAAATTTGATCGTAATCACAGTTAAGAAGATCGCACTGTAGCCAACCGTTTTGCAGGGGGGATTCTTTCTGGAGAATCCATTTGCATACTTCTGTAGCCTGCATGGCAGCGATGAGTGCTACAGTCATAGGGAAAACCGTTGGTGTGCTGTCTGTTTCCGGGGTTGAATACAAGGTGTCAATTATTGGAGAGGTCTCACTGTCAACACCAGCCTGCCCGTACCACTGCTTCACAGCGCCATGAATAAGAGGGATAGAATGCGAACGACACAGTTTCGCAAGTTGCAACCGATCTTTCGCAGAGTCCAGTCCATCGATCACGACATCTGCATTTTTTATATTGTTTTCAGAGAAAGTCTGAACATGGAAATAGATATTTGCAACTGGATTAATTTTCTGTAATTCACTGGCCAGCACCCTGGCCTTTTCCAGGCCAAGGGTCTGAGGAGTACAAAAAATCTGGCGGTTAAGATTGGAACTGGTGAAAATATCCGGGTCGGTAAGAATAAAAGTGCCAATACCAAGGCGTACAAGGAGTTCCGCTGTCCGCCCTCCCAAGCCACCGCAACCAACTATAGAAACAGTTGCCTGTCGCAGGGCTTTCTGGTCTTCGGTGGCAAGACCGTTACGTATGGTACGTTCAACCTCCACCGATTACCGGAAAGATGGCGTAGATATCTCCATCTTGAAGTATTTTGTCGAATTTGCAGTGGCGGGAGTTAAGTAGCAGCACGCCAACTTCTTCCCGGTCGATATTCAAATCATCGACAATCTGCCCGGCTGTTGTGCCTTCCGGCAGCTCTCTGTCTTCTTTGATAAAACGATCTTCACGAAAGAAGGCAAAGAGCTTAACAGTTACTTTCAATTATTTATCCTCGGTTAAAAGTTCCAAAACGTATCAATCTCTTCACCTGTAAAATCCCACACTGCATTGTGTGGCGCAATGGGCTCGGTTTCAAAGAATTCGGGAAGTCTATCGTCAAGGTTGGTGAAGCCGGCAGCTTTATTGAAAGCATGCTCGGTTTTGAGGATACTTTTACCAAGATTGGTTACATCATCGGCTGTGAGGCCAATTCCAAATCTGGCATTGAGCATATCAATCAGTGCAGGCAGACAGGTTCCGTCATCGAGTGCTGCAAAGGCAATAAAGAGACACATGCCGGTAGAGTCAATAGCTGCTGTTGCAATCTGTAGTCCTCTTGAAAGTTCCACCATTCCTTCTTTGGAGAGAGGATCGGCAGTTCCGCCAACACCGAGGATTTCAGTGGCGATGGTATAGCCCATGGTGTGATCGGCGCCCTGGGTTGAAGTGGCATAGGTGATACCAATTCCTTTAATAGCGCGTGGATCATAAGCAGGCATTGCCTGGTTTTTCACAACGGGGACTCGTGCTACGCCGTATGTTCTGCCAACACTTCCCGCACCGTTGCCGATAACGCGGCCAAGGGCGGTTCCTTTGGCAATTTCTTCTGTCAGGATACGGATCATTTCCTTGCTGTCCCCAAAATCAAGTACTTTTGCTTCCATGGCCACACCAAAGGCCACTGACGTTTCGATAGAGTCAACACCGATATCATCCATAATGGAATCCATTTCAGCAATCTGATCCAGATCGTCAACGGTACAGTCAGCGCCCATGGCCCAGATAGATTCATACTCCATTCCGGATGTTTTGTATTTTCCGTTCAGATCGTTATAAATCTGGGAACATTTAATTACACATCCCGCATGACAGCCATGTGTTGGCTTACCGCCACGTTCAACGATGAGATCATGCATGGTCTCACCTGAAATTTGCTCATGTCCTTCAAATTGTCCGGTGCTAAAGTTTTTGGTTGGAAATCCACCTGCTTCATTGATGATATTGACCAGAACGTTGGTGCCGTATGTCCCGAGAGCCTGACTGACAGGGTGATCAACCAGTGCCTTGGTGAATGCTTTGTTGGCTGCTTTGAATGCCTCAGGATCTGCTATGTCAACTTTCCCATTCTGTGCATCAAGGGCAATAAACTTGATTTTTTTAGAGCCCATAACTGCTCCAAGACCACCGCGGCCAAGGGATCTGATATGGCTGCCGGGATCTTTAACGGAGATATTGGCACCAGTCATCAGCATCTCACCAGCCTGGCCAATGGAAAGAACAGCAATTTTACCAGAGAATCGCTTCTCAACGGCTTCTACTACTGCAAAGTTCCCTTTACCGATCAACTCTTCTTCTTTGCTTACAGTGATGCCTTCAGGTGTTAGAAGTAAGGAGTACCAGCTGTCATCCTGGGGTTGGCCTTCAATGATAAGTGCTTTACAGCCGATCTTGGCAAGTCTCTGGGCTGATGTTCCACCGGAGTTAGACTCTTTAATGGTACCGGTAAGTGGACTTTTGGCACCAGCAGAAATACGACCCGAGTTGGAAGCAGTTGTACCGGACAATAAACCAGGGGCAAAAATCAGTTTATTATTTGGCCCTAACGGCTGGCAGGTCGGAGGCACTTCAGCAGCTACAATATTCGATGTGAGCCCACGGCCGCCATGACCAGCCCAGTCTGCCGGGACATCTTCAACGGAAGTAGAAAGATCTGTCATATTTACACGAAAAATTTTGTCAGCCATGGTGTCTCCTTAGAATATAATAATAGTTGGGAACTAGAATAGTTTAAAATTTAGTATAATGATTCTCAATGAGAAAACTCAAGAGAAATTGTTACTCTTATGTCTTTTATTGTTGATACAAAAATGGGGTCAAGTCTTGAATTGTCAGTTTTTCGTAAATCTTATATTCCAAGACTTGACCCCAAGTTCTTTTGGCATGAGAGGCTATGGCCAAGTTGGCAATGCGGTTGAGCGGATAAAGAA
>DQVD01000060.1 GCA_015661935.1 Desulfocapsa sulfexigens
AGCTGTGCCTGGGTTGCAGCATCAAGATCAGATCCAAATGCAGCAAATGCAGCCAATTCACGAAACTGGGCAAGATCCAGACGAAGCGTACCGGCAACCTGCTTCATGGCTTTTACCTGAGCAGCACCACCAACACGCGATACTGACAGACCAACGTTAACAGCTGGACGAACACCAGAGAAGAACAGATTTGGTTCAAGGTAAACCTGACCATCTGTAATGGAAATAACGTTTGTAGGAATAAAAGCTGAAACATCACCAGCCTGGGTCTCAATGATTGGAAGAGCAGTAAGAGAACCTGCACCAAGCTCATCACTAACCTTGGAAGAACGCTCAAGCAGACGGGAATGGTTGTAGAAAATATCACCAGGATATGCTTCACGTCCTGGTGGGCGACGAAGAAGCAGAGAGAGCTCACGATAAGCAACAGCCTGTTTTGAAAGGTCATCGTACACGATAAGTGCATGCTGGCCGTTGTCACGGAAATACTCACCCATGGCGGTTCCGGTAAATGCTGCGATGTACTGCATTGGAGCAGGATCAGATGCACAAGCTGCAACAACCGTGGTGTAATCCATGGCGCCATGTTTTCTGAGCGCTTCAACAACGAGCGCAACTGTGGATTTTTTCTGACCAATCGCTACATAGATACAATGCATATCGGTTTCTTTCTGAGCGATAATTGCATCAACGCAGAGTGCGGTTTTACCAATCTGGCGATCACCAATGACCAGCTCACGCTGTCCACGTCCAACCGGGGTCATGGCATCAACTGCTTTGGCACCAGTATAACATGGCTCATGAACAGCCTTACGGGCAATAACACCAGGAGCAACAACTTCAACCTTGGAAAAGAGTTTCGCGTTAATATCGCCCTGACCATCAATTGGAAAACCAATTCCATCAACAACACGGCCTTCAAGTTCCGGCCCAACAGGAACTTCAGCAATCTTTCCGGTACGCTTTACAAGGTCACCCTCTTTAATTCCGGAAACGTTACCAAGGACAGCACAACCTACGTTGTCTTCCTCCAAGTTCAGAGCAAGTCCCATGGTACCACCAGGGAACTCAAGAAGCTCCATGGCCATACAATTCTTTACTCCGTAGACACGTGCAATACCATCACCAACGGACATGACGGTACCGGTCTCATTCAGGTCAATACTGGTTTCGTACTCACCAATCTGATCTTTTATAATCTGACTGATTTCTTCGGCTTTGATTTGCATTTCTACTCTCTCCCCTTAATGGAATCTTTTAAACTCGCAAGTTGTGTTCTGATACTTCCATCCAATTCAAGATCGCCAACCTTAGCGATGATTCCGCCAATAATTGAAGGATCCACACTGGTTGTCAGTTCCACTGTCTTGCCAGTAAGCTTTTCTAATGTTGCCTGCACTTTGGCCTGCAATTCCTTACTCAATTCTACTGCTGAGACTACGCTGCCATGACTGACATTTTTTTCTTCATCAACCATGATCTGAAATTCTTCTGCTATATCGGGAAGAACACCAGCACGTTTTTTCTCTACCAGCAGGTTGAGAAAATTGCCCATAACTTTATCGACGCCCATGGAGGCAACAATACCTTCCATTACCTTTTCCCGTACATCCATGGGATAAAGGGGGTTCGTTAATGAATCTGCCAATCCGCAATCGGAAGCATATATTTCATTTAACCCCTGAAGAGCATCATTATATTCTTCAAGCTTTCCTTCATCTTTGCCAACAGCAAAAAGAGCCTTGGCATATCGCCTTGCTAAGATTATCTGTTTCACTGGACGGCTCCTACTTTGTCTAAGTAATCTTCAATAATCTTGACCTGATCATCGGATGTCAGATTCTTAATGATTAACTCCTCAGCCATTACCGCTGCCTGCTCTGTAACTTCAACCTTCAACAGACGTTTTGCAGATGTTACCTCGTTGGCAATTGCCATCTCAGCTGCACGCTTAATGTCATCTGCAGTTTTTTCTGCGGCCTCTATGATCCTAACCTTTTCAGCTTCAGCTTGAGCAACCGCTTTTTCAACGATGGAGTCAACGTCTTTTTCAACGCCCTCAAGTTTGACAGAAAATTCCTTATAGGCCTTTTCAGCATCAACTTTCTTCGCTTCAAGATTTTCGATCTCGTCCCTGATCTGTTTACGACGTGCCCCCAATCCGTTTGCAATTGGTTTGGCACCAAATTTCACAAGGATGATAAGCAGGACAATGAAGTTCATTATCCTGAAACCAAGATCCTTTAATTTAGATGGTGACAGACTATCCACAACATGTGCATCACCATGATCAGCCGCGGGAGCATGCGTATCCACAACATGCGCATCACCATGATCAGCCGCAGCAGCATGCGTATCCACTGCATGCGCCTCAGCACCTGTTGCCGTATGACCTCCCTGGCTTGAAGCCCAGACACTTCCTGCTGCCAGGGCAAACCACAAGATCAGCACAACAAATGCACCTTTCCCGATAATTCGCTTCATTCCCATCATCCTTACAGACTCCTTCCCAAAATTTTTCCTGCCATGGCAGACGCAAATCATTCCAATACGGCTTCAAGCTCTTTCCGAGCACCTTCAACCTGGGATTTGATACCTGCCAGCTGCTTATCTTTATCAGCATCGGCTTCAGCTTTGATGGCAGCGAGTTTCTCCTCACCGGCAGCTTTCGCTCCAGTGCGCGCATTATCAATAGCAGCCTTGGCCTGAGTGGAGGCCTTATGCATTTTTTTGTCTACTTCCTCCTGGCGCCTGCGGGCGTTATCTTCATACTTAGTCACATCATCGCGCATGCCTTGCAGTTTAACTTTCCTTTCTGCCAGGATCTTCAGAACAGGCTTATAGATGACTCCATTAAGAAGATACATCAATACTAAAGCGTTCACGACCTGAAGAAACAGGGTGATATCCATTGAAACCATTTTTTCTGCTCCTGATTAGCTAAGATAATTCAAAAAACCGCCCAAAATGAATGGTGATTCACAACACGAAAAGGTTTTTACCGCATATATTGGAGACTGTCAACTTTTTTATAGGATTCACAATGATCTAAAAGCCAGTATTTCAGCCCTTTATTCCAAGATGATTTCCCATTTATTTCACTATCCCCCCTAATTACTAAGGGGCTCATTCATTTATTGTACTAATGTTTGCACATGTTCATAAACTGAAGAGATTGCCTCATTCATTTTATCCGGCATATTTCCACCTGCCTGTGCCATATCCGGTCGACCACCACCTTTCCCGCCAACAATTGAAGCAACTTTGTTCACGAGCTCGCCCGCTTTGATTCTCTTTGTAAGATCTTTTGATACGATTGCCAGAAGAGCAGCCTTGGAATTAATTTCACCACCAAGCACCGCTACACCACTTCCCATATCATCACGTAACTTGTCGCCCACTTCACGTAGAGTTTTTGCACTATCAAGCGGTATAACGGCGGCCACTACTTTTATTCCTTCAATTTCTCTCGCTGAAGCAAGCAGATCGCCAAGATCAGATGTTGCAAGCCTGGTGGATAGTTCGGCCACCTGTTTTTCGAGCCGCTTGTTACTGGCAGCCATGCTCTCCAGACGTTCAATAATATTTTCAGCTTGTACATTTAAAAGCTCACACACATCATGTTCACGTCTTGCCTGCCCCTGTACCCGCTCCTGGGCGCTACGACCCGTCACAGCTTCAATTCTTCTTACTCCTGCCGCAATACCGCTTTCTGTTACAATCTGAAAGAGACCTATTCCGCCGGTGGCCGTGACGTGCGTTCCTCCACATAATTCTTTTGAATAATCACCTAAGCTCACCACCCGGACACTGTCACCATACTTTTCTCCGAAAAGAGCTGTCGCTCCCTGCTCAATTGCCTGCTCACGATCAAGAACAGCTGTATCAGTGATGATATTCTCACGTATTTTTTCATTCACCCGGTTTTCGACTGCCTCTTTCTCACTCTGTGACATTTGTGAAAAATGTGTAAAATCAAAACGAAGACGATCGGGGTCTACCTGTGAACCTGCCTGTTTCACATGATCTCCGAGCAGTTCTTTTAAGGCCGCCTGGAGCAGGTGGGTCGCGGTATGATTTGCCGCAGTATCGTTACGTTCACTTACTGTTACCTGAAGTTTTACTCCACCTCCGGTTTCAAGAGTCCCCGTTATAACTTTTACTCTGTGAAGAATTATTCCTTCACCTTCCGTGATGGTGCCAATTACCTCTGCCTTACCATCCTGCCAGGTGACCGTTCCCCTGTCTCCTGCCTGACCGCCGGATTCCGCGTAAAATGGGGTGGAACTAACAAAAAGCTGGCCTTCTGTTCCCTTTGAAAGCTTCCCTGTCACATTTCCTTCGCTATCCAGAAGACCAAAAACCTCAGCTTCGGAACAGAGATGGTCATATCCTGTAAATTCACTTTTCCTGCCACTCCCGATAAATTCCTTCACCCCTTTCCCAGGGAGTCTTACATGTTCTCCTTTTTGTGATGCACGTGATTGAGAACGTTGTTTTTCCATGGCTTCAACAAAGCCGTCATTGTCAAACTCAACGCCTCTTTCCATCGATATATCGCGGACAATATCCACGGGAAAGCCAAAGGTATCATACAGTTTAAATATGAAATCACCCTGAATCAGTTTTTCTCCTGCCTGTGCCAAACGCCTGATTTCCTCATCAAGCATTGTCAAACCATGCTCGAGAGTCTCTCCGAAACGTAACTCCTCATTATTCACAACCTTGGCCAACAGATCAGCACAACCTTCAAGATGGGAATAAGCATCTTTCATGATATCGGTCACCACTGCAGTAACAGCCTCCATAAATGGTTCCGTGAGTCCCAGATTACGACCATAACGAATGGCACGACGCATTACCCGACGTAGGACATAACCACGCCCTTCATTTGAAGGCAGTACACCATCGGCTACCAGAAAGGTGGTTGCCCGCGCATGGTCTGCAATAACTCGCATTGCAGTGGTATCGGCCTGATCAGCCAGATACTTTCGCCCGGATAATTCCTCAAGTTTCTCTATAATCGGCTGAAAGAGATCTGTATCATAATTATTCAACTTTCCCTGCAAAACTGCTGCCACTCGCTCAATGCCCATGCCTGTATCAATACTTGGCCTTGGAAGAGGAGTCATTGTCCCGTCTTCGGAGCGGTTAAACTGCATGAAAACAAGATTCCAAAGTTCAAGAAACCGATCACAATCACATCCAACGGCACAGTCAGGTCGATCACATCCGGCCTCTCTCCCCTGGTCAATATGAATTTCTGAACACGGCCCGCAGGGTCCGGTATCTCCCATTGCCCAGAAGTTATCTTTCTCACCCAGCCGCACAATGCGCCCTTCAGGAAGACCTTCGACCTTCTCCCAAAGTGCGTAAGCTTCGTCGTCATCATCAAAAACAGAAATCCAGAGTTGATCTGCTGGAATACCCAGTTCCTTCACCAGAAATTTCCAGGCAAAATCTATCGCGTCTTTTTTGAAATAGTCACCAAAGGAAAAGTTTCCAAGCATTTCAAAAAAAGTGTGATGCCGTGCAGTATAACCGACATTTTCCAGATCATTGTGCTTACCGCCAGCACGGACGCAACGTTGACTTGTTACTGCCCTGCTATAATCCCGCTTGTCCTCACCCATAAACACAGTTTTAAACTGCACCATTCCGGCATTGACAAAAAGCAGCGTGGGATCATCCCGGGGAACAAGCGAAGAGCTCTCCACCGGAGTGTGTTTGTGTTTTTCAAAATATTCTATAAAACGTCTGCGAATTTCTCTTCCTTTCATAACTATATTCTTTAATTTTTTAAGTTGAATGATCCTGTATACGGTTGATTCTTTTATACTATGTGGGGAAGAACTTCTTTAAATTCCGAGGTTCCCGCTTTTGCAAGTAATTCGTAGATTATCATTTCGGCTGGCCCCACTATTGCGCCTGCTGCCTGTAAGCATGAAAGTCCAAGATCTGAATTAACCTTACTGCGAGAAGAAACTCCATCTGCTACAATCCAGGGCGTAATACCCTTTTCCAATACACCAAGGGCCGTCTGATAAATACAGATATGAGTTTCAACACCAACAAGTATTGCTGTATTAACCTCTGTTGGTAAATTATTTACCAATTTCTTTGTTTCCACATTGGCCAGGGCGTTAAATTCAATTTTGTCTGGCCTTGGAATATCTGCCATCAACTTTTCAAGATTTGTAACATAAGGCCCCAAGCCCTTCTTATACTGAGTATTGGCAACAATCGGCAGGCCGAATATCTTTGCACAATGCACCATCTTGGCAATGGTCTCAATCACCCGATCCGCTTCATGAATCTGATTCATTAAGCGTTCCTGAGGATCAATTATATGAAGATAGCAATTTTCCGGTTTTAACATTTTTTTTATTTCCCATTCAATTTACATTTCAGTAACCGTTCACCAAACATCAATATTTGCAGTAAACCTGGTACTGTAGGAGTTTTCCAATACATCAGTAAGCGTTTACCGGTGCCTCATTTTCGTTCGTTTGGGACTGCGTAGCATATGCAGTTATATGTGATCAGGCGCAAACGGACGAAAATGAGGTGCTGGTGAACGCTTACACATTTCACAATAAGTCCTCTTTCCATAAACCAAAAAAAAGCATCCGTAAAGATTACGGATGTTTTTTTCTCTGCCAACAGGCAGATATAATACTCAGTACTGCGTATTAATGCCCCACTGCCCCCTGGATCCCATTGGAACACGAACGTCCTCAACAAGATGCTGAATGTGCTCTGGTGGAGGTGCAGTAACGCTGGAAACAGAAAGAGCAACTGCAAAGTTAAGCAACGCACCAATTGCACCAAAGGAACCCGGTGCAATACCAAACAGCCAGTTGGAAGCATTATCTGCGGCCATGGCAGTACCTGGAATAAAGAACCAGCCCTTGAACCAGAAGATGTACACAAGAGTACTTCCAAGACCAGCAAGCATTCCACATACCGCGCCAGTGTTATTGACATGTTTTGCAAAAATTCCCATCATAAGAGCCGGGAAAATTGAGGATGCTACAAGACCAAAGGCTAGCGCCACAACCTGGCCCACGAATCCGGGAGGATGCAGTCCAAGATCCCCCGCCACAACAATGGCACCGGCCATGGCAATACGACCAGCCATCAGTTCAGTTTTACCATCAATATCTTTTGCGATAATACCCTTCACGATATCATGAGAGATCGCAGAAGAAATGGCAAGTAGCAGTCCTGCAGCAGTTGAGAGCGCGGCAGCGATACCACCGTCAGCAACGAGTGCAATAACCCAGTTGGGAATTTGTGCAATCTCAGGATTGGCAAGAACCACAATGTCACGATCTACTTTGATCATTTCATTTTCTATGATTTTACCAGGACGTTGTTCAACTAAATCTAAAAAGCTCTCTAGGCAGCAGAAAACAAAACGTATCTTCCACCGTTTAAATATTTAAATTTGCAGGGGTTCCACGAATAATTCCAAGAGCCCCGATATAAGCGCCCACTCCACGAAAATCCTTAAGGGTTCCCTCTCCCTGATCGTCTTCGATAAAAGACTTACCCCCACCACGCTAAATAAGGTAGAGATGGGTTCCCTTGGGATAAAAGTCAATTCGACAGTGACGGGCAATATCATTCAGTGTTGCATCGTCCAGAGAATCAAACGGCATAATTCCCTTAAAAAAGGCAACCGCCATTTCAGGTGCTACAACATGAATATCTCCACTCTGTGCCATTCAATTCCCCGTGACAAATCCTGACAATAAAAAAGCGGGATTTTCATAAAACGAAAATCCCGCTTTTCACTTCACATGGTAGTCCGTAAATCCAGAACCTGCTTCTTTCGAACTGTACTATTCATAGCTACAAACGGCTACCTACTTGTTATCCAAAGCTTTTTTACAATTAATCAGATCCTCGACCACTGAAGGATCTGCAAGGGTTGAAGTATCGCCAAAATCCTTGAAGTCGTTGGCTGCGATTTTACGGAGTACTCGACGCATGATCTTTCCACTTCTGGTCTTTGGCAGACCTGGTGCATACTGAATTGCATCTGGTGTTGCAATGGGTCCGATTTCTTTACGGACATGCATCCTGAGCTCAACAAGTAATTCTTCAGTATGCTCAACACCGGTATTTGGTGTAACAAAAGCGTAAACAGCCTGCCCCTTAATCTTATGCGGAATACCGACAACTGCAGCTTCTGCAATCTGTGGATAGGAAACAAGCGCAGACTCAATTTCTGCAGTTCCCAGACGATGTCCGGAAACATTAACAACATCATCAAGACGACCCATGATCCAGAAATAGCCGTCTTCATCTTTACGGGCTCCATCTTCAGGATCGTAGATATTGTCGTATCGGCTGAAATACGCTTTTTTGTAACGCGCAGGATCGCCAAACACACCACGAAGCATTCCAGGCCATGGTTTACGAATAACAAGATGACCTCCTTCATTGGGAACGGCCTCCTCACCTTCTTCATTTAAAATAGCCACATCAATTCCGGGAAGCGGCAGGGTTGCAGAACCGGGTTTGGTTGGTGTTGCAAAGGGCATCGGTGAAATCATTATTCCACCGGTCTCAGTCTGCCACCAGGTATCAACTATGGGCAGCTTCTCTTTACCAATATTCACATGGTACCACATCCATGCCTCAGGATTTATTGGTTCAC
>DQVD01000062.1 GCA_015661935.1 Desulfocapsa sulfexigens
CTTTGTTCGCCATGTTCTCCTCCTTTCCAGTTTTCTTCTTACTAATTGCCTATAATTTGTGGCTCAAATCAATGGGTAAATCTCACCTATTCGGATCGCTCCTGGTAATCCATACTCATTAATTCAGGTAGTTACGTGGGAATGTACTTCTTTAAAAGAAGCTGATTTTTACCAGCTTTTACTTTTTAAAATATTTTTCATTTCTTCAGCAGATTTCTGTTCCAAAACACGCATCCGTTCTCTTTTGGTAGTCCATATTTTTTCCATCAAAACATTAAGATCAACAGGCTTTTCAAGAAAATCACTGGCTCCGTGTTTCATAGCTTCAATACCGCTTTTCACAGTAGCCTGTCCCGTGAGCATGATAACTTCAATATCAGGACGTTCTGCTTTCATTCTTTTCAGAGTCTCTATTCCACCGATACCAGGCATTGCCAGATCGACAACAGCAACATCAAAACTTTGATCAACAACCTTTTTTACAGCCTCTTCACCACTTAATACTGTTACAACCTTCAGTCCCCTGGTTTCAAGCCTTTGAGACATAAGACCACTGAACTCTTCTTCATCATCTACGAGCAAAACCTTTGCTACGAATTGACTATCCATACTCCTCTCCCTTAGTGCTTAATTTAATAATTCAAATTATTACGTATGAGCCATTTTGGCTGCTGCCACTTTACCATGTGCCTTGTCAATGATTTCAGTCAACTGTGAGAGATCAACTGGTTTATGTAAATAGGCAAAGGCTCCAAGCTCCATACATTCTTTTTTATCATCTCCAGATCCGTGTCCTGTTAAAACAATTACTTCAATTTCAGGATTTAACGCTTTTGCGTCGCGTAAAACATCAACTCCACTCATTCCGGGCATTTTTAGATCCAGAACCATCACGTCAGGAATTTCATTTCCAAGAAGTTGAAGAGCCTGCTCTCCATCAAATACAGGGTATGATCCGTAATTTCTTGTATTGAGCCGTTCTGAAAGTGTCTGTACAAATTCCTGCTCATCATCAACAAGCAACACTTTTGGCGGAAGGGTAAATTCCTGATTGCGATAAATTGATATGTGATAATCTTTTCCGGTTATAACCTTAACATCATGAACACCATCTACACTTTTTGCAATTTCAGTTAATGTATTGGCAAGTTTTGGAAAGTTTGACACACTCTTATTGACAAGAAGAGTCATTTCTCCATCTATGGTTTTAACACCAGTAGTGTATCCCTTATCAACCAAGGCCAATTCAACTTGTGCCTCAAGTGCCATATTTTCAACTGCCTGACGAGATGAATCTTGTTCAAGCACGGCTGGTTTATGGTAATTTTCAAGAATAAGCTTTACCGCCGACTCAGGGTCGTTATTACCCATGGGAACAATAATATCATATAAGGACTTATCGGTTATCTCTTTTTTATGACAAAAATCGACCCAGGCAATCGAACTGGCATCATGCTTCTTTATCACTTTGATTGCATTTTTTTCCGTGAGGCCTTCACCCATTGCACGCTGAATTCGATTACTTTTTTTATCGAACAATCCCACACGTAATACATGAGTTACTGCAGACGGAACAAGAAGGGAAATATTACCTGAATAGATAATACCTGATGACTTAAGATGCTCGGCTATCACAGCTTTAAGGTATGCAGTGATTCGCTCGCGCTCCAGGGTAAATCGATTAAAAACAGATGGAGGGCCATTAATTGCCCGGTCTACTTTATCCTCGCCAATGCTATACTTTTGGGCAACTTCACTTATTATAGAAGCATCCTGAATAACCTTAAAGCCAGTTGCCGCAGCAAGCTGCTCTCTAATCTTTTTCTCTTCTATGAAAATCGTATTAAATAATGCGATCGAGGACATATTCGGCTCCTAAGTAATATTGATTGTTTTCATGAAGTCATGCTCCGCTCCAACGCATCCTTGTTCACTTGGATTAGCATGAAACGTGCCACATTCGGGGAACATACTAATAATACAGCAATTTAAGAACATATAAAGAAATAAACATCGCGAAGGTATAAAACCTCGCCACCCACCTTGGAACAATATGGAACGTGCGAAACAAGAAACGTCCCCTTATGTTCCATTCAGAAACGACACACATGGAACATTGTTGCTTAGGCACAAAACTGCAAGTAATTTTCAATAGTGTCAGTAAAAAAAAACACATCCAACTCTAACAGTATCCGGCATAAAGCCCAACACAGCTTAATATTCTGTAATCCTGGCCTTGAGACACTCTTTCAGATGGTCTTTAACCAAATCACAAAAACATCACCTGATTATGTGCTTTTGCTATCACTTCTGTGGAATAAGTGGATTGCAATTTGTTATGGTCACCTTCCCCTGGAGCATATTTCCCTTAGAATATTCGCTAAAAGTACAGGTGTTGGTTTTGGGATCATAATTCTCTATCCACAGGTTATCATCCTTCCAGGTGGCAGCCAGATGATGTTGTCCTGCTGGAACACTGATTGACATGACACCACCATAGCGCTTGACAAAAACCTGTTGTAAACGAAAGAAATAAGTACCCCACCCTGCTACTAATATCACCAGCGCTATAGCAATTGCAGCCTTCCAGTTCTGCGCCTTAATACCAATGCCAAAAAGAGCCCCTGCAACGAGTGCAAAAACTACAAACCAATACAAATAAGTAATCATATTTAAACTATCCTCTTTTAAATTGTATCTTTTACCTGCAACACAGATTTAAGCGGTTTCTTTTAATGTGTCCACTTAATCTACAGGAACCAGATTATTCCATCACATGGTAACAGCATCAATAGATTGGAGATCACCATCCA
>DQVD01000364.1 GCA_015661935.1 Desulfocapsa sulfexigens
CCCTCAAACCCACCATATTGAAACAATCGTTTTACTGGAAAAGATTTAAAAGGCTTTCAGTTATTTCCTCCTGACCCTGCAAAAAGGATTCAAAGCCGAAAAGCTGCTGGAGAGTTTTTTTGTATTTCTGCCGGGTCAGTCATGATGTTCCCGTAATAACTGTAACAATTCACTGGATGACATGCGTCCGCTCATATCACTGCCTTCAAGCAGACTGTCGGCAAGATCCCGTTTTTTATTGTGAAGCTCAACAATCTGCTCTTCAATGGTACCTTCCATCACCAGGCGGTACACTGTTACCGGTCGAGTCTGTCCAATACGATGGGCGCGATCCGAAGCCTGATCCTCCACTGCCGGGTTCCACCAGGGGTCCATATGTATTACATAGTCAGCAGCCGTCAGGTTAAGCCCGCTGCCGCCTGCCTTGAGGCTGATTAAAAAAAGATCACCATCTCCTGCCTGAAAAGCGGCTATTCGTTTTTGTCGCTGTTTTACTGTGGTTTTGCCATCAAGATACTGATAGCTGATATTCTGTTTATCGAGATAGTCGCGGATCAGAGCCAGATGATCAACAAACTGGCTGAAAACCAATGCTTTGTGTTTATTGGCAATAAGCTCAGAAACAGTATCACCAAAAACCTTGAGCTTGGAGCTGGCAATTATTTTGTTCTTGTTCTTATGCTTTTCATCATTAGCAAGGATAAGAGCCGGATTACAGCAAAGCCTGCGAAGCCGCATGATCTGGGCCAGAATCTGCATGTGTCCTGCCCCATTCTCGTCCTGCTCAAATAGTTCCAGCGCCTGGCGTCTCTGCGCTTCATACAAGGCCTGTTCTTCCGCGCTCATTGTTACCCGAAGAGTTACTTCGGTACGGGAAGGAAGTTCACTTAAAACATCGCTTTTCCGACGGCGGAGTATAAATGGCCTGATCAGGCGGCGCAACCTGTCAATGCTTCCTTTATCATCCTGTGCCTCAATGACACTGGTGAACCGCTCAGTAAACTGTTTATATCCACCCAATAATCCGGGAGTGAGAAAGTTAAACAAAGTCCAGAGTTCACCAAGATGATTTTCAATGGGGGTACCGGTGGTGATCAAACGAAACCCGGCCTTTAATCCCATGGCTGCCTGTGATCGTTTGGTTTGCCTGTTTTTAATAGCCTGAGCCTCGTCCAGCACCACTGCCTGCCATGTAATCTGCTTTAATTTTTCTGCTTCTTTCTGCAATAATCCATAACTGCAGAGCAATAGATCAAAGGGCTGCAGATTATCCAGAATCTTCTGCCGGTCACCCGACGCAAACAGAATCACATTCAAAGTAGGGGCAAAACGACGGGCCTCCTCCTGCCAGTTTGCGACAACGGACAGTGGCGCGACTACAAGTATCGGTCCTTCAGGAGCAAGATTCAGCAATACAGAAAGCGCCTGCACGGTTTTACCAAGGCCCATATCATCAGCCAGACAGGCTCCCACTCCCAGGTGAGCCAGACGGGAAAGCCAGTGAAAGCCCTCTTCCTGATATGAGCGTAAATCCGCCTGCAGGGTGGTGGGGAGTTTAGCTGTCATTGTGGTTTCCAGTTTTTTCAGATGCTTTTTCCAGGCCGCATCCCCACGGCAGCTTCCCGCCTGTTCCAGCAGATCATTCAGAGCAAAACTTGCCAGAGGATTAAAACGAACCCCCTTGCCGGATTTAGTGGAATAGGCTGAAAGATCCTCCAGCCGTTTCTGAAATGCCCGGGTCAAAGCGAAAAAAGATCCATCGTCAAGACGGACAAAACGCCCCTCTCTGTTTTGCAGCACCGTAAGTAATTGTTGTAAATCCAAAACAAGGTTGTCATCGACCTGCAATTTTCCCGTGGCCTTAAACCAGTCAGTCTCTTTATTAATCCGCAGCGAAAGTTTATCAAATCCGGTCTCGGAGCGAAGCTGATAGCTCTGTCCCTTAGGCCACTCAAGAATTATGTTATCGACCTGCTTGAGTTCATGCAGCATCTCCAGACAATCAGTAGCTTCTCCAAAAACCCACTGGCCGGTTCCATCTTCAAAACGGCTCAGAGTCGGACAGTTTTCCACCAGTTGCCGGGCCGCCAGCTGTTCGGTTTGCAGATCACGTACAGCACGTAATTTTTTACCATCAATCTCAGCAAGAACTGCTTTTCCGCCCTGACCGGGCTGAAAACAGGGGCCACCATCGGAAAATGGCCGCATCAATATTTCCAGCCACAGCCCCTTCCCGGCAGGAAGCAACTGCACATAAAGGGTGGTGTCTGCCTGTACTTCTTCAGCTTCTGTACCGCCTCCAATATCAGACTGAACAGTAATCAAAGCAGAAAGTGCGTCTGCTGTACGCCGGGCAAGCTCTTCACCTTGCCCGGGAACAGCCAGCCCCGTACCGAGTGCGCGAGCCAACTGATGGTGATTTTTATTAAAATGATAAAGAAGATAACGAGTCCCGCTTTCCCTGACCACAGTACTTGGCTGGTTACCTTCCGGATGTGGCTCAAGGAAAAGTTTGATTTTCCCGTTGGTTTTTTGAATATGAATCTCCGGCTCTGCCCGAACAAGCTCTACCCGTGTCATGCTTTCCGGAGAAAAAAGCAATGGATGATCAACTAATCGCGGCAGAACCAGCTCCCGCTCAAAACGATACACCTTCTTCCTGCCATAACCCCAGCTAGCCGACTCAACGTCCTGTTTAATAGTTGCGCAGATACGCAGATCCTGATCCGTCAGGCCTTCCATCTCCACTGCATTGCCAGCCAAGTTTTTAAGTGCCACTGAGCGGC
Source organism: Desulfocapsa sulfexigens (assembly GCA_015661935.1). GTDB lineage: Bacteria > Desulfobacterota > Desulfobulbia > Desulfobulbales > Desulfocapsaceae > Desulfocapsa > Desulfocapsa sulfexigens_A. Next base: position 2,787 of record DQVD01000364.1, read on the forward strand.
CTTTTGTCCACTTTCCTCTTTTACCAAGTTTTTGCAGGCGTGGGTCCAACAGGAGCGTGTTGTTTTCTTCATCATAATGAAATAGCCATATCAGACGTTGTTCGCCGCCTGTTTTGCTGCTTCCGCTTTCTGCCAGTCTGGCCAGATTAATAAGTGTTTCAAGTCCTGCTTCCCATTGAGGTTTTGGCTGAACCATCCCTGTTAAAGCAACTGTACCCGTAGTTTTATAAATATTCTCGCAATAGAGCCTGTTTTCCTTTCGTTGAACATCAACAAATGATAAAATTTCAGCAGCAAGACCTGCCATCCACAAATATCCATTTTCACGATTTTTGTCCCGTATCTCCTCCAGAGTTTTCCGATGCTTCCTGACCTGTTCCGGATGCAGCCAGATCATGGGGAGAATGTAAAGGAGCGCATCACCGGGTCTTTCGTTTTCTAAACCGAAGTTGGCATCAAGCCTGGAATTACTGTCATGGGAGACCAGTCCAAGCTGCTGTTCCAGAACTTTCTGCCATGCTACAAGCAATCCGAAAAAGGCTTCCTCATTCCTCTCCATAAGCAGAAGCAGGTCATAGGCCTGCCGCATGAATGAAGTTTTTTTGCTCTGTATCAACGCCAGAATATGGATTATTCCCAGATACCCGTCCAGATATATTTTACGCTTGCGCACAGTTTTTTTATGGAGTGTTAGGGCATGGGAAAATGAGGCAACAGCGTTCTCACTCTCCCCTTTGATAAAAGCCAGCCAACCGGCATGGGCCAGCCTGTCTTCTTCCAGTGTCCAGCCACGCTCTTCAATAAAATAGGCTGCCTGCTCACAATCCCCGCGCCAGAGCATTATTTGCAATAGAAAAGAATAATCTTCACTTTTCACAGGACGATTACGATATTGATCAAGCAACAATTCATAATAAATGGAACTGAGTGATTTCAAATCGTCCAGAGCCCAGTGAAGAATATTTTGAAGAATAAAAAACCTGGTGGATACAGACATAAACTCCATAAGCCTTTCGGCAATATCCGCTGGAAAAATACGCTGAAACGGGTCTGGTTCGTTTGTATTAAAAGAAAACGCTCTACCTGCACCTCCAATGAGAGCATGAATATTTTCTGCTTCCTGTCCACTATAACAGGATATTTGCAGTTCCCGAAGGATCTGCTCAGAATTGTGATACTGTTTCATGTGCCCATAACCCATTGTCTCAATGGGTAAAATCTTCTGCACAATCCTGGCAAGCATCCTGAATCGTTCGTTCTGCAGACTGTCAAGCACAACATAAGGACGCAACAAACCGGAACAGGCCAGGCCATACTTATTTTTGATAATCAGACCTTTCTCAAGCATTGGCTGAATCTGTTTTCCCAGCCTGGAAGCAGGCATTCCAATTCTGGGTAAACCTTTGAGTTTTACTTCAGCCAGACACAGCGACAACCGGCTTTGCCTACAAGCATCTACCTGAATCGCCAGAAACTGAAGAATGAGCTGATCAACAATGCCGCGTTTTTTATATTCCTGAAAAAGCTGTTCTGATTGTTCTTTCATTTTATACCTGTAATTCATACATCCTGGACATGATGCCCTGCGGGCACATTCAGAAGACAGAAGCCAGAATAGTTAGCAGCCTGCGGCTGAAATAAG
>DQVD01000163.1 GCA_015661935.1 Desulfocapsa sulfexigens
ATTATTATGTCCCATGGATTGGTCATCATGGGCTTGCTTTCGCTGATTATAAAAATGTGGAAATAAAAACAAAACAAATTGTTTAATTATCGCCTTCTCATAGCCGTTTTTATCCTGATTTTCGCTGCAATCCTCACGGCTTTCCTGCGTCTTGATATTGACACAGATATCGTGAGATCTCTGCCGTCTGATCAAACCGTTGTTAGTGATGCACTCGATATCTTCACAAACCATCCCATTCATGATCAGATTGCCATAGACATAAGCTTAAATATTGACGATCAAAACATCCTTGCGGAGTGCGGAGAATATGTTGAAGAACGGCTCCATTCAAGCAATCTCTTCTCGGAAGTGGGAACTGACGAAATTGCAAATCTCATCCCTGAGCTGGCACTCCATGTTACAAAGAACCTACCCATTCTTTTTTCACAACAGGAACTGGAACAAAGCATCGCTCCCCGACTTGAAAAAGACTTTATTGATGCACGCTTTAAAGAAATTTTCCTGAAACTGAGCAGCCTTGAAGGCATAGGACAGAGCGAATTTATTACATCTGATCCCTTAGGATTTATGGAACCGGTTATGGCAAGAATGGCCATGCTTACGCCGCTGCCCGGCACCACGATCTACAAAGGTTTTATCTTCTCTCCAGACAAACGCCATCTCCTGGTTACAGCACGTCCAATTAATCCCGGAACCAATACAGCTTCCGCTGTACAGATATCTGATTTACTAAATGATATTGCACTAAAGCTACAGGACAAATACAGCCACGATGGGATTGAAACAGAAATAACCCCGGTGGGGGCCTACCGGGCAGCACTGGACAATGAGCGTATCATCCGCCACGATGTGAATCTGGCACTACTGCTCTCAACAGCGGGTATTGGGCTGCTTCTCTTTATCGCTTTCCCACGCCCCCTGCTGGGACTCTTTTCTCTGCTTCCAGCCCTTGCAGGAACAGCAACAGCCCTGTTTCTCTTTTCCCTGTTTCATTCATCCATCTCCATCATGGTTCTCGGTTTTGGAGGAGCCATTATTTCCATCACCGTAGATCATGGTATTGCCTACCTGCTCTTTCTGGATCGTCCCAAAACAACAAAGGGGAAAGAAGCATCAAGTGAAGTTAAGGCAATTGGGATCCTTGCGGTATTAACTACCTGTGGTGCCTTTCTGACACTCAGTTTCAGTGGATTCCCTGTTTTTGTACAACTGGGTCAATTCACAGCCATGGGCATACTCTTTTCCTTTTTATTTGTTCATTTTATTTTCCCCCAGATCACGCCTTCCATGGTGCCGTCATCAAAAAAACGGAAACTGCCCCTGCAGGGAGTAGTGGACAGGCTTTACGGCACCGGACGAATCGGAGCATTGGCTGCTGTATTTCTTGCATGTTTTTTACTCTTTTTCGCACGCCCGGAATTTAATGTCAGCATGGAAAGCATGAACACCGTGAGCCCAGAAACCCTTGCGGCCGATGAACTTTTCACGAATGTCTGGGGAAACATGAGTAATAAGATTGTTCTGATGATTACAGAAAATTCGCCTTCTCACATTCAACAAAAAAATGACGATATTCTGCAAATTATGGCTGAAGACAAAGCTGCCGGGGTAATCGAATCAGCCTTTATTCCATCCATGATTTTTCCGGGCAGAGAACTTGCCGAAAAGAATATGAACGCCTGGAAAGAATTTTGGAATACGGAAAAAATCAAAAAGCTCACAAATCAAATACAAAAAAACAGTACAGAGCTCGGTTTTACAACAGATGGATTTAACCAGTTTCTAAAACTCCTTGATCCTTCTTATACCCTTCCTGACACGGTCATCCCTGCCAGATTTTACAAACTCATGGGAATATCCGAAAAAGAAGGTCAACTAATCCAATTTATCAATGTAACTCCTGGAGAAAAATATAACAGCAAACACTTTTATGAGTACTATGGGGAAAATGGAAAAATCTTTGACAGCCCCTATTTTGCTGAACAGCTTGGAAAGATTTTATTTAACAGCTTTGCTACTATGCTTGCTATCATAGCGTTTAGCATTGTTCTATTCCTTCTCATCTTTTTTGCCAGCTGGCAGCTCACACTTATAACGCTCCTGCCCCCACTGTTCTCATATATCTGTACACTGGGTACCATGAAATTAATAGGTCACCCGCTTGATATCCCGGGGCTCATGCTCTCCATCGTGATCCTTGGCATGGGTATTGACTATTCCATTTTCTTTGTAAGAGCCCATCAGCGATACCGCAACCCTTCGCACCCATCCTTCACCCTTGTGCGTATGGCTGTTTTTATGGCAGGATCCTCCACAATAATCGGTTTTGGTGTCCTCTGTCTGGCCGATCATTCGCTCCTACGATCCATAGGCGTTACTTCACTGCTTGGTATCGGTTACTCAATGCTTGGTGCATTTTTACTGCTGCCACCGCTGCTGCAAAGCTACTTCAAAAGAAAAGAAATAAATGATGTCCATCAGTTGCCTGTAAATGAGCGTGTCCGGAACAGATACCAGCTTATGGAAGCATACCCACGAATGTTTGCCAGATTCAAACTGCAGTCAGATCCAATGTTTTCAGATCTACCGGGACTCCTCACAGCCGACAAAACCCGCATTCGAACAATCCTTGACATCGGTTGCGGATATGGAGTTCCCGGATGTTGGTGCCTGGAGTATTGTCCAAATTCAGAAGTTTTTGGCCTGGATCCGGATTTTGAACGGGTGAGAGTAGCAGGACTTGCAATGGGGAAACGCGGTGAAATTCTGAAAGACATGGCTCCGGATCTGCCTGTTTTGCCCAATCCTCCTGATCTTGTACTGCTGCTGGATATGCTTCATTACCTTGATGATGACAGTATCAAGGTTCTTTTTGCAAACTGTTATAAGGCAATGGCAGATAAAGGACTGCTGCTGACCCGATTTGTAATCCGACCAGCCACGACTCCTTCGTGGTCATGGAAACTGGAAGAATATCGAATAATGATTTCAGGGGGAAAAACACACTATCGAAGTGGCGATAGAATGGCAGAGCTTATGAAAAGTTCAGGTTTCCATATTGAAACCAACATAACGACAAAGACAAACACAGAACTAATCTGGCTTATGGGACGTGCCGAAAAAGAATGAAGAAAACTGCCAGGAAACCTCTCAAATTCATATATTCCCAGGCAGAAAAACTTGCAGCAATCACTTTTCTAATCACCATTGCACTCTTTGGAATTTCCAGTTGGCTTGCCCTGATTCCCCTGCTTCTCTTTCTTCTACTCTGTAGTATTGCGCCATTTTGTCCACAATGGAGTTTTTTTCTGCCAATAATCAGCAAGAGTATTACCGGCAGTAAGGGAGTCGCTCTCACTTTTGACGACGGCCCCTCTCCCATCACCACACCAATTCTGTTGCACCTTCTGAAGAGTTACAACTATAAAGCCACCTTTTTTGTCATAGGTCGAAAGGCAGAAAAACACCCTGACCTCATTGCAGATATTATTGCAGACGGACACACCATCGGCAATCACTCATGGCAACACGACAACCTGCTGATGTTAAGAAGCAGAAAAAGATTGAAGAAAGACATCAAAAAAACTCAAGCGACATTGGAAACGTACGGGGTTCTTCCTCTTGTTTTCAGACCCCCGGTCGGAATAACCAACCCGTTGTTAAAAGCAGTACTGCGTGAAGAACAATTACTGGCAGTTACCTTCAGTTGCCGCGCCTTTGATTATGGCAACAGGAAAATTGCAAACCTGGCCGAACGTATCACTTCGAAGCTCAAGCCGGGCAACATCATCCTTCTTCATGATATTGAACCGGAAACAGAAGATGCAGTACAGGAGTGGAAAAAAGAGATCAACATCCTCTTTGCTACTCTGGTAAAAGAAGGTTATGAAGTATTACCACTGGAACAGCTTATTGGTTCTGGTGTATAGGGACATGATGCCCTGAGGGCACATTCAGACGCCAGAAGCCAGAATCGTTGGCAGCCTGTGGCTAAAATAACTACAGTTGATTTTCATCTGGCATTCACTTCCGAGAATGATTCACACAGAAACTTTGTTTTTCCGACAAAGAGGGCGGCAAGACTGTTGCGGTAGTATGTACCAATCAGGCCACCAATACACTACTTTCCATCAGATACACCGACGTAGTTCCTGCAAAGGAAGTGTTGGAGAATCGGATGGGACAGGGGATTAAAAAAAGAAAGAGCATTTAGTGACACTCCATCTTTGCTGGAATGAACAAAGATGGAGTATTGCTGAATAATCAGTGGCTAATTATTATAGCATCTGATCGATCAAGAACGCCTTTTCTGGATTTCATATATTCTTTTACATCAAGCATTACATTTCCGGCTTCTTCCTGAGTAAGCGTATACACCTTGTAACTTCCGCTTCCATCATGTACAAGGAGTTGCTTGAGCTTCTTTCCCGGATCTTCCGGATTCGTGCAATCCCCGTTTCCTATCTTGTAAATTTCGCCTGGACCCACTGTAGCAAATCCGGTGTTTCCACTGCAGTCCATGGTTTCAAACACTATTTTGTAGGAGTCGTCAGTCATTCCCTGGGTTGAGAATAGTGTGCACATAAGCAAAGCCAAAAAGAATAGTATCTTTTTCATTCGAACCTCCTTCAATATTGGACGAGAGACAGAGTGTCTGCCCATACTTCAAGTTATGATGTCTGTTTTTTGCTGGCAGCAATAACTATAAAACCAGCATTTTCATCTAGTCCCGGCTTAGGCGATTCCATTTGGTTAACTTCTCCCGGAGCCTGATAAAGACTGGAAACAGTGGTGACAAGCGAAAAACCCTTCTCTGCAAGAAGTCTTTCAATCTCTTTAACAGTAAAAAAGTTGGCGTGCTCATAAAACGGATGACCAGCCTGTTTTCTCTGCTGCAGATTAATGCCCCATTTGCCGGTTGCAGGGACAAAACCTAAAACCAGATGCCCACTCTCTTGTAAAACTCGATGGGATTCCTGAATAACTTCTGCCGGGTTTTGCACAAAACAGAGGGTGAAGAAGAGAGAGACTTTAGCAAGTGAGCTGCTGCAAAATGGCAGGGCTTCGCCAACTGCCTGACAGACCGCAATATCCCTGGTTTTGGAAATTTCAAGAGGGGCAAAGGCCGGATCAATGCCAAATCCCGAGCCAAGCCCTTCAGCAAATCGGCCCGGCCCCACTCCAATTTCAAGTGCAGGGGCTGATGCAGGAATGGACAATGCCCGAACAGCAGCTATTTCAATATCATAAAGCAGACTGTTATTAAACCAGCTATCGTATTCTTCTGCCCGCTGATTAAATACCTTGGAGCTGTCTTGCCAATGGCTCCTTGTCGAACTCATTTTTCCAGTTTTTCAAATTTGTTTTTGACCATAAAGAAAAGGCTTCCCTCTTCTTTCATGTTTCCTGCTGCAACTTTTGCATAGTGTCCACTTCCCCAGTACAAATCGGCACGTCCACTGCCTTTGATTGCAGAACCCGTATCCTGCGGGAAAACAAAACGCTGCATGGGAATCCATTTTGTGATGCTGCCGGATTCATCAAGTACGGGTTTACGGCTTATAAGAAAGGCAAGTGTTGTTTGAGGTAAAACGTAGGGATCTACTGCAATAGATCGTCCCGCAACAAGAGGTTCACCAAGGCTTCCCATGGGATCACCATCGGGGGCCCAGTTAAAGAAGATATATCTGATGTTGTGGTTGAGGATTTCTTTCTGTTCCTCCGGGTGCTCACGCAGGTACTGACGAATAGTTGGAATGGAGA
>DQVD01000168.1 GCA_015661935.1 Desulfocapsa sulfexigens
AACAAAGTTTCTGTGTGAATCATTCTCGGAAGTGGATGCCAGATAAAAAACAACTGTAGTTATTTCAGCAGCAGGCTGCTCACTGTTCTGTCTTCTGGTTTCTGTCTTCTGAATGTGCCCGCAGGGCATCATGTACACTACAGACGAGGTCATTAATGAACATGTTTTCTCCAGGTATTGATCATAGCCAAAGTGTCTATGATCCCCCACCTTTACTTTTTGAATGTTTGTCACTTCTCAATATCCGGAGCCATGCTGTCTCCTCTTTACCGTTTACCGGGAATGATACGAGTATCGGCGTTGAAAATGAATTACAGGTTTGTGTCCAAGGTCAGGATACAACCGTTGATCTTCCGCAGCTTATCCGGCAATCCTCTTATTTTGCCAATATCTTGAAGCGCGTTAAAAGGGGAGATATTTCCTTTCGAACGAGTAGGAATCTTGAATCATATCTCGAGGACAATAATGAGAAGATATGGGAGAACAGTTGGGTACGATTTCCCTATTTCCTGTTAAACGACCTCTCGAAAAAAATATTTGAGCAGGATCTTCTTGCGGACAAAGCAGCACCAGAACATGGTTGCAGGAAAGATAGGGCTCAATTTTTTATCCAGCAGGGAGCTGTGTTATGGATTCGCATCCCCATCAGTTACCTTCTCAAACTCGCCCTGGTCGATGTAGTCGGAACCTTCCCGAACCAGCTGGGAAACCTACAGAAAACAGGAATAAGACTCGCCGATCATTTTCTCAATGACAACACTTCGCCAGAAACATCTTCCTTCCATATCATCCGAAAAACCAGGCAATTCAATGTCGGTAATGGAATAGCCAGAGAAACGGCCAAACGATTCTTGTTTACCCACCTGTTGTTGCAGTATGCAAATTCACATTTCAACCTCACTGAATATGGTCAAACGGCAATGGCATTCTTTTCTCCTCATCCGCCAATGCGCCAGAGAAAGCTCAATGAGTGTGTTTCTGATTCATTTTATCGCCAACTCTTTATGAGCCCCTGCCTTTCCGGATGGGACCAAGGTGAAGAAAAACATCGCTATATGGGGCTCTGTCATGAAGCCTTGAGCAGGAGTCATCTTAACGGAGTTAAGAAAATGCAGGAGGCAGGGATTATCCTCAACAACCTTGTTGTGCTTCCCCAGACATCCAATATCAGCCTTGCCAACAATGGCACCCATGTCAGTCTGGGCAGTAGAAAGCTGACCAATGCCATGGCTGACAACAACTCAGGTTTCCAGAAAAAACATGAAAAGTATGTGGGAGATCTGGCCGCAAAGATAGTTGAACACTTTTTACCACTTTTTGTCGGTACGTATAGCGCTGCGCCTTACAGGATTGACTACCATGATTTCCACCCGGAAACCCTTCTTGGCTTTCTTCCCCATGAGCTGGATTATACCCACCTGCGCATGGTCTGGAGAAGATGGCGGAAAAAGGCAAAAAACAGAGTGCTTGGATATAATATGAAACCTTTTGGTCCTAAGGGTTTTGACCAGTTCACGGGAAAAATATTGGGCTGTAAAGGTGACTTTGTGCCTGATTTTCGTCTCCTTGATTATCCAGTAGCACTTCTTTCCACTGACCAGTGTTGCAGCCAGGATGGTATCCTTGGAAATGAGCATCGGCTCAAGGCTGATCTGGAATCACTGGGTGTGTTCGACAGGCGGATCAGCCTGTATCAACTCTTTAAAATTCGTGAATACCATCAAATGGGTTTTTCCGGTTTTGAAGGGCGTTACTATTCTCTTTTTCCAAGCCTGCAGGAAGATATGAGCAGGGCGGCTGATCTTCAGATCTTATTGAGCAGTATGGCTTTCAAGTATATGTCCATGGGGCTTGTTGACCATGGACATATCCCTGGAACCCCTGTTGTTGAAAGTGAGCGAAGGCAGATATTCTTTGGTGCCGCCATTGGCCTTCCTACCTTTTTTGTGAAAAAAGATACCCCCAATGTTTTTCTACGCCGAATTTTACAACGAACCCGGAAAAACCGATCCAGCCGAAGATACTCTGGCTATACAAGAGTCATTGCTAAGAATTATCAGCTCGCACTCATTGATTTGATAGAAGAGGACTGTAGTGATCTTGTGGAGATTCTGGATTGCAAAGCAGTGCTTGATGACTTGAGAATTCGTATAGAGGATCCATACAACTCTTCTGCCTGTGGCAAACTCGTGGAGGCAATCATCGGCAAACACAAAAAACCAAGACAGCTTTGTGCAAATGACTTCAATACTCAAGCGGAAAAGTACTATCGCACAGACCTCAACAGTTCCTTACTTGCGGAAGCCTGGAGTTTTTTCAAAGAAGATGTCCGGGAGATCTGTACTGAACAGCATGCTCTTGATTTTAATCTGACAGACTTGTCATGGGCTCAGGATAATAATTCCCGTAATCCTGATTCTTTTCTCAGGGAAGCATGGGATAAACTCATCCGGGAAGAGCTCAGCGGACAGGACTGTATCCTCCTAATCCAATTACTTATAACTGCCGAGCAAATTGACGCCCGCCGGAACAGAGAAAGGGAAAACTAAATGCATCAATACCTTGTTCGAGGAGATAACACGGTTGTCACTGAACAACTGTTTGGAGACAGAATTGTGAATTTTCTCTACTCACACGTTAGAGAACATGCTCCCTCACTCTTTCACATGGTCACAACCCCTCGTATGTCGCATCTCCTGGGCATCTGGAATTTTGACATCAAACTTGGGGCCAGACTGCTGGGGAACAGAAAGTTTCTAAACCAGTGTGGAGTGAATCTTGATGAGTGCGTGGATGATATCAGTTCTTTTACCAATGCCCGGAAAATATTTGAGAGAAAGATCAAATACTGGGACTGCAGGCCCATGGACACAGAGAGTGGGAGTATTGTCTCTCCGGCTGACTCCAGAGTGATTGTGGGAGCGCTTTCTGAACACACGGCTCTTTTTATAAAGGATAAATTTTTTCAATTTGAGGAGTTGCTCGGATCTGATAAGGATCATTGGCTGCAACGATTCAGCGAGGGTGACTATGCGGTCTGCAGGCTTACCCCCGATAAGTACCATCACAATCATACCCCTGTGGCTGGCAGGGTCGAGGATTTTTACACAGTTGCAGGTGTGTATCACTCATGCAATCCCGGAGCTGTTATCGAAATAGCAACACCATATTCAAAAAATAAACGGATTGTAACCATTATTAATACGGATGTTGATGGCGGAACAGGAGTTGGGCTTGTGGCCATGATTGAGGTTACTGCGTTGATGATTGGTGACGTTGTCCAATGCTACAGTGCGGAAAAATATCATCGTCCCCAAAATATCACAAAGGGCATGTTCCTGAAAAAAGGGCAGCCTAAAAGTTTGTACAGGCCCGGCTCCAGCACCGACATCCTTTTGTTTGAGAAGGGCAGAGTGAGATTTAGCCCGGATCTTGTGAACTCCCGGCAACGTACAGATATACATAGTCGCTTCAGCAAAAAGTTTGGCTACCCTCTTGTTGAGGTGGATGTGAATGTACGATCAAAAATTGCTGATAAGAAGTAATCAATAAAAATAAAATTCAACCTATGGAACACACACGATGAGTAACGAAGAATTTTCCATTCTATTGATTGTATCGTTCATACCGGCTCTTATATGGGCCTGCAGAGCGCTCCCCAATGAAAGATGGCAGATTATGGCAGCTCTTCCGTCCAGAAAAAATGATCACTGTGAACATGGCTCCTGGCAGGGACGTAATTTAACATTTTACGGGGCCTTGCTGGCCAACGCCTGCCTGGCAGGGACGGCTGTTTTTCTACTGCTCTGTTCTTCCATTGGTATCTCTCTGGAAGTAATTCTTTACCTCACCTCCATTCTTATTACTGTGTCCATGTTTGCTGCAAGTTTCCTGGCAAGGATAATTGAAAAAAAGAAAAACACCCTGACAGTAGCCGGTGGCGCAACGGTAGGACTCTATCTGCTGCCTCTTTGCATTATGGTGATGAATACTGCAGCAAATTTTCAATTGCCATTCCTGCCAATCATGGCAGCTACCTCAATTGGATTTATTCTGGGTGAAGGTCTCGGAAGAATGGCATGTATTTCCTTTGGATGCTGCTATGGGAGAGCGGTCAGTGACTTGAGTCCCTTTGCAGCAAGGTTCTTCTCCAGGATCGGTTGTGTATTCCATGGTCATACCAAGAAAATCGCCTACGCCTCACAGCTTGATGGTGTCAGGGTAGTGCCAATCCAGGCCATGACATCATTTTTGTATGTCACAGTTGCTATCATCTGCATCTATCTCTTTCTTGAGAGCCATTTTCACTGGGCTTTTGGCCTAAGTTCAATTGTGGCCATGGGCTGGAGGGTGTTCTCGGAGCAATTACGTTCTGATTACCGGGGTGGTGGAAAATTGACAGCCTATCAGATCATGTCCATTTTAAATATCTGTTTCTGTCTCATATTGCTCTACCTGGTGAGTCCGTCTCAGGGAGTGGGAACGGATCTGAGTACCGGGTTATCCGTCTTCTGGCACCCGGCAGTTATTCTTTTTCTACAGTTTGTCTGGGTTGGAATTTTTCTTTTTACCGGTGTCAGTAAGGTTACCGGGTCGACAGTAACATTCCGGGTTCATGTGGACAATATTTAGTGGTACCAACAAAAAAAACTCGTACTGTTTATCTGACTGTATGCACGCGTTTATGACGTTTTTTGAGGCAAGGATGCTCAAGTTATAAATTAACGACGGTTTGTTAATCCCAGTCAAAAAGAAAATATATGACATTTATCTATTTCCCCCTCGTTTTCCTTTCGCTGTTCCTGCATCCTTCTTTGGGACAAAGTCAAAGTGTAGAGGTAATCGAACATTGGTATCATGAGGTTACTGGTGATAAGCATGAGCATTTTCTCTGGTCCATGACACCAGGGAGTACCACAGTACGGATCTCCTCCAAAAAAGGACATGAAGAAACTTCTCTCGTCTGTCTCCCGACTGGCGAGGTGACCCATTGGCAGCAACAGGATGCAAATGGTACTTTTTTTACTGCAATCCGCTCTGGAGAGAGTTTATCCATCACTGGAAAAAGAGATGGGAATGAAATTCTAAAACGCTTTGAGCTTGATGAAAAGCCCTGGTATCAGTTTTTGTCATTCTCACTACGTTCTTTTCTGGCCGACAAAAACGCACAGACAACCACTTTCTGGATGCTTCGTCCAGACACCCTGGAACCCTTCCTGCTTGAAGCCTCAAAAGTTGGCAGCGAAACTATCAAATATCTTCGAAAGCCATTGTCGGCCATAAAAATAAAAGTCGCACCGCATGGATTTATGGGGGCATTTTGGCATGTTCACTACTGGTACCGTCTCCCTGACTTTCTCTTTGTCATGTATCGGGGTACCCACGGAGGTCCTCTGACGCCCGAGACGATTATTACTCTGGATGATGAGTACAGAAAACTATAAATTGGATTCTTGGAACTACTTCACAAGGAAAACCTCAATGATACCATTTCAGGCAATAAAATCCTTCTTCAAAGGAAGAATCCCCGGCCAGCTTATTATTCAGTATTCCAACCAGTGTAATGCCGATTGCCCCCAATGCGGGATGAAGCGTTCGGCGGCCATTGATCGGAATACGCTTACCATCGACCAGGCAAAGCAACTTATTGACAGCGCCGCTGAGAAAGGGTTCCAGGCACTTTCACTCACCGGTGGCGAGCCTCTTCTTCATCTGGATACTTTATTAAAGTTAATCGATCATGCACGTCAGGCTGGCATTGCTCATGTGCGAACTGGAACCAACGGCTACATTTTTCAAGGATCTGATAAACCCGATTTTGAAAAACGAATTCATCGGATCGCTGAAGGAATCAGCAAGAGTGGCCTCTCTTCTTTCTGGATCAGTCTTGATTCTGCAAATCCGGAAGACCATGAGGCCATGCGTGGCCTGCAAGGATTAGTTAAGGGAATTGAAAAGGGGCTTCCCATTTTTCACGCCCATAATATTTATCCTTCCGCAAATATTGGAATAAACCGAAATACAGGTGGCAGTAATCCACTTCTCTATCAGGAGAATCTCGAAAGTGAGATTTTTTTTGAACTTTTCAAGGAGGCATTCAGGAAGTTTTATAAGTTCACTTTGGGACTTGGTTTTACCACTGTCAGTGCCTGCTATCCCATGAGCCATGAGGAAGAAGGAACTGAAGAAGAACATGCACAGGGGAAAAGCAGTCAGGACATATCCACCTATGGCGCGACCTCAACGGATAGAGTGATTCATTTCAGCCCCAGAGAAAAAGGACTAATTTTTCAAGCTCTTTATGAGGTTATTCCTGAATTTCGTTCTCAATTACGGATATTTACACCTCTTTGCTCTCTCTATAATCTGATCCGGCAATACAGAGATGGCAAGGAGTCACTCTATTCCTGTCACGGAGGAAAGGATTTCTTTTTTGTTGAATGCGGACAGGGGAAGATTCATCCCTGCGGCTATCTGTCTGATATCTTCCCTGAGCTTCCGATTTTACATAAAAGGTCTCATAAAAAAAGTGACTGTAATCGGTGTGAATGGGAATGTTTTCGAGACCCCTCTGATCTTATGGGGCCATTTGCCGAATTTTTCACATCACCCTTTACATTGCTTGGTAAACTTGTACACAACCCTCAATATTACAAAATATTACGAAAAGACTTACAATATTATAGAGCCTGTAATTATTTTGATGGAACATTGCCTCCGGATTATACAAAACTTCAGAATTTCCCCAAGGGGTTATGAGAGCCAATATGAAGCCAATGCATATTATCAGGAACAGGAACGATCAACAGGAATGGTTGCAGAAACCCGGATATAAGATTGACCTCCACTCCCATACCCGCTTTTCCTCAAAGCCTACAAATTATCTGACGAAAAAACTTGGCATAGGAGAGTGTACCACCGATCCAGAAGATGCTTGCCGGATCGCCATGGATATGGGCCTCTCCATGTACACCTGTACAGATCATGATACCATTGACGGAAACCTGCTGCTGCGCAGCAAGGGATATCAGGTTCCGATCTCTGTGGAGGTGACAGCCTCATTCCCCCATAACAACCATAAAAAGCGTTGCAAAATCCATGTGTTGACCTACGAGCTGAATCCAGAAAGAGCAGAAGCCATCTTTAAAGACATAGGGAAACTGCGCCATAATATTTATGACCTGATACACTATTATGATCAGCATGATATCCTTTATATGGCTGCTCACCCGTTTTATTCAGTAAATGACCGGATCACAGTCGATATTTTCGAACAAATGCTACTCCTCTTTGATCATTTTGAAATAAACGGTTCAAAGGGCGAAAAAACCAACAAAGGTCTTCAGTTTGTTATACAAAATCTGACTCCTGGGATGCTTGAACAATTAGCGGATAAACACAGCCGGATAATTAGTGCCCCTAAGACTGATTGTCACAGAAAACAGTGCTCCAAGGCAGGCCAGGATGCCCATATTAAACGCTACATTGGCCGATCATTCACCTATAATCCGGATGCTGTTTCTATCAGAGATCTTTTTGAAACGCATAGTTCTAAAAATATAGCTGTGGTACGAAATTCTCTTCCGGAGAATTTAAATTTTGTCCTTTATTGTGTGGGGATAGACCATAAAGTTAAAAACAATATTGAACTGGAAAAAGCCATCTCTCAGGATAAACGACTCTCAGCTGTATTTTCCATGTTAACCAGCAAAAACCTGTCAGCACCAACAATTTCAGCAAAGTTGAGTTATCTGCTGAAACGATTCGTCCGAAAGGAAGAGAATGCCATAGGGAAACTAGCTCAGGATGAACCCCTCTCTTTCCTCTTGCAATCCATACAGAAGATTCCCTTCAATGAATTTAAAACAGCAGAGAATAAAAGTATTTCCAAGCAGTTTTTTCA
>DQVD01000116.1 GCA_015661935.1 Desulfocapsa sulfexigens
AGGCGCTCTTTAATGTTCATCCTGATGTTTTTCGTTCGGCACTGGTTGGTATTCCAGTCTCTTCCGGCAATGATTTGATTCCAGCAATTATTGTCGAATTAGAAAAAGATTCTACCATTGATACGCAACAACTTGTTCACGAGTTACAGGAAATTGGTAAAAACAATCCTTTAACCGCTGAGATTGATAAATATCTCATCCATCCGGATTTCCCTGTTGATATCAGGCATAATGCCAAAATTTTCAGAGAAAAACTCAGTATCTGGGCAGCTTCCAAATTGGTGGGACAAGTATGATAAAATCCCTTGTAACCGGAGGAGGAGGATTTGTTGGAAGTTATATTGTAAAACAACTCCTTGAGCAAGGAGTGCATTGTACAGTTCTTGGGCGTAATGAATATCCTGAACTTTCAAAACTTGGTGTAACCTGCCTTCGTGGTGATATTTGTGACGCTGCTTTTGTATCAGACTCAATGAAGGGTGTGGATACTGTGTTTCATGTCGCAGCCTTAGCCGGTATCTGGGGGAAACGGGAAGACTATTACAAGGTGAACGTGAAGGGAACTGAAAACGTTATAACTGCTTGTATAAAAAATAAGGTTTCCTCACTCATTTATACGTCTACCCCATCCGTTGTTTTTAATGGTGCAGATATTGTAAATGGTGATGAGACGTTACCGTACGCAAAACATCCCCTCTGTCATTATGCAAAAAGCAAGGTTGTTGCCGAGAAATTAGTGCTTAACAGTAATAATAAAGATAATAGATTTCGAACTTGTGCAATTCGGCCTCATTTAGTGTGGGGCCCGGGGGATCCTCATCTTATTCCTCGTCTTCTTGAACGTGGGAGGCTGGGACAGTTAAAAAAAATTGGTAATTGCAAAAACCTGGTGGATATAAGTTATGTAGAAAATGTTGCTGAAGCCCACATTCTTGCTGCTATGAACCTGGAAGGATCTGGCAGCGCAGCCGGACAGGCATATTTTATCAGTCAGGGGGAGCCGGTTAATCTCTGGCAATGGATTGATGAATTATTCAGGCAGATGGATGTTCCCCCGATCAAAACTGCCGTACCTTTTTCGTTGGCCTATTGTGCGGGAGCGATTCTTGAGACCTTACACCATATCTTCGCTCCCCAAAAAGAACCGAAAATGACTAGATTTCTTGCTGAACAACTGGCTAAGTCGCACTGCTTTTCAATAGCTAAGGCAACTAAAGATTTAGGATACAAAGCGCGCATTAGCACAAATGCGGGTATGAAAAAGCTAAGACAATGTTGAAGACTGTGTTGAAGACTGCAAAAAAAAGGGGTGATTGCTTGCTGGTTAACAAATATCTGCATAAAGCTTTTAATTGTTTTCTAATAATTTGTTTTCTGATAGTCACCAGTGGCAGTAAGTGTATGGCTTTGACTGTTGGTGAAGAAAGAGAAATCGGGCAGCAGTTACTCTATCAGATACGGCTTGCGTTCCCACTCCTTGATGATCCAGACATCTCTCAATATATCAATGAACTTGGTGGTGAAGTTCTTGAAGTCGCAGGCTTTCAATTTTTTGATTACCATTTTAATATCATCGAATCGTCCCAATTCAATGCTTTTGCAGCACCTTCCGGGTTGGTCTTTTTCTATTCAGGGCTTATTGAGAAAATGGATCATGAAGATGAGCTGGTTTCGGTTCTTGCTCATGAGATTGGGCATGTTGTAGCCAGGCATATTGCACAGGGAATGGATACGGGAGCAACAATAACCGTGGCCACAACTCTGCTTGCATTAGCAAGCCTGGCACTGGGTGTGGATGCAATCAGCCAGGCACTGCTCACCGGATCTCTAGCTGCTGGCCAGGCTGCAAATCTTCACTTTAGCAGAAAGCATGAAGAAGAAGCCGATCGACTCGCTTATGGCTGGATGAAAAAAATGGGAAGGCATCCACAGGGGCAGGAAGCCATGCTTCATGTCATGCGTCGTATAAACCGATATACAATGGGAAATAATATTCCACAGTATTTGCTTACGCATCCCTATCCCGATGAAAGGCTTGACTATGTGCAATCTCTTATAGCCTACGAGGAAGATGAGTTGCAGGGTTTTAAGGAAACCGATGATTTTGCTTTTTTACGCCTGAAATACCGTATTCTATCACTTGTGAAAGAAGGTAAAAAATTAAGGAATCTCCTCCACAACCGCCTTGCAGATTCGACACTTACTCAGAGTGAAAGAATTATGCTTCATTACGGTCTTTCACAGCTGGATAGAATGGAAAACAATTATGAATCCAGTAAAAAATATTTACAGGAAGTAATAAAATTCTACCCGCATAAATCCATACTTCTGGTTGATCTGGGACTGGTTGAAAAGGAGGCTGGAAACAAAGAGCATGCACTCACATTATTCCGAACTGCCTATGATAAAAACCGGCATGATATGTGGGCTACCTTTCAGCTTGCTCGCCTGTGGCTTGAGCTTGAAAATTATGATAAGGCTGAAAGATATCTTAAGGAAGTTCAGATTGAAATGCCTGCTTACTCCAAAGTCTATTTTGAGCTTGGAAAACTCAAAGCAGCAATCGGGGAGAAGGCAAACTCTGCCTTCTATCTTGCCAGGTATAATCTCTATGAAGGTCGCCTGAAACTGGCCAAGCATAATATAAAGATTGCCTTAAAGGGGCAAGGGTTGTCTGAGGAGTATAAAGAAGAAATTAAGAAAATGCAAAAGACAATACAAATATTAGAGGAAAACTGATTCAGACTGAGTTAGCGGGTTATATAAAGGAGAAACTCGCGGTTCCCTTTGGGCCCGAGGATGGGACTTGGTTCGAGGCCTCCTGCATTTAAACCCAAAGTGACAACAAAAGTTTTGATCTTTTCAATAGCTTGCTGATGATGTTCCGGGTCTTTTACCACGCCTCCCTTGGGAATCAGACCGGGAGGAAGTTCAAATTGCGGCTTAATCAGACAGATAATGGAAAGATTTTCTCCAAATAGTGGTATAAGCGGTGGAATAAGTTTAGTAAGAGATATAAAGGCTGCATCAATAACAGCAAGCTCAACAGGTTCAGGGATCTGTTTTTCACTGATGTTTCTGGCATTAAAACGTTCGATGACAACAACACGTGAATCCTGCCGCAACTTCCAATCAAGCATTCCATAAGCCACATCCACAGCATATACTTTTTCGGCTCCATGCTGAAGCAGACAATCGGTGAATCCACCGCTTGAGGCTCCCACATCAACACAGATCATCCCTTTTGGATTAAAGCCAAATTTTTCTAATCCACCTTTTAATTTATATCCGCCTCGTGAGACATAAGGGCATTTGCTTTTCACAAGGGGGGTAGATTTTTCCGGGAATAAAGTTCCGGCCTTGTCAACGCATTGACCATTAATGGTCACTTCACCGGCACCAATAATTCTTTGTGCCTGCTGCAGGTTGGTGCTTAATCCTGAACGAACCATTAGCTCGTCCAGACGAAATTTAGCCATGATGAGAATGCACTCTTAGAGTGAATTGATTCTTTGCCTTGCAGTTTCAGCTTCAGGTGATGATCCATAGGAAGCTGTTATTTTCCTGTAAATAATCCGGGCAGTTTCCGTATCAGAAAGTTGTTCAAAGGATTCCCCTTGTCGAAGAAGTGCTTTGGCGGCCTGAGGATTACCAGGATAATTGGATATGATTTGCTGATATTGTATGATTGCCTTGTCAAATTGACCCTGTTTAAAAAGGCATTCACCCATCATATATATGGCTCTAATAGAAGTCTCTGTAGAGCTTTTTTGGGAGATGCTTTTTTCAAAAAGTCTATAAGCTTCTTTGTATTTGCCATCCCTGAATTTTTCCTGGGCTTTATCAAGAGTATTTGTTGTTTTCTTAACAACAGGTTTAGGGGTGCCGGTTATCGTTCCAGCGGAACCTGCAGAAGTTGAAATGGGATTAACTTTGGTTGTTTTCTTTGCTTCTTGACTGCTTTTTGCAAAAAGAATTTTTTTGGATGAAGGGGAAAGATGGATCATATCTGAAGATCGTGACGATGGTGCAGCTTTAGCAAGACTTGCCTGCCGGGCCCTTCGCATTGCATCATCGGCAGCTTTTTTGGCTGCTTTTGAACGCCTTTCAGCTTCTTGAACACGAGCTTGCTGCATTGCAGTAAGAGATTCTTTTTGGGAGTTTAT
The DNA here is from genome assembly GCA_015661935.1 of Desulfocapsa sulfexigens. GTDB lineage: Bacteria > Desulfobacterota > Desulfobulbia > Desulfobulbales > Desulfocapsaceae > Desulfocapsa > Desulfocapsa sulfexigens_A. The sequence goes on from DQVD01000116.1 coordinate 4,167, forward strand.
TTTAGAATCAAGTTCTGCGATTTTGGTGTTTATTTTTTCTTCCTGCTGCAGTGATAAATTCTGTATAGCCAGTTGCAGCTCTTTATTCTGCTCCTGCAGCATACGGTTCATATGCGCGTTTTCTTCAAGTTTACTTTTCAGCTGGAGCATATCTGATTGTAACTGATCAAGCTGACTGGAAGATGTTGCCTGACGCTGCTGCATTTGATCTACAGTATTAACCTTCATGTTCTCAAGCTTTTTATTAATTGACCTGACATGATAATTGAGGTTTTGTACGTCTTTCTGAGATGCACAGTTGCTCAGAAGAGGCGCAAGGCCAATAAGGATGAATGTGGTAAGGTATCTTTTTTTCATGGGGTTCTCTATGTCTATATGAATAAATAAAACAAGTGACTGTTCAGGAGTACTCAGGTAAGCGAGTACACCTAAACAGTTACAGTACGGTGGTTTAGCCAAATTCGGGTGCCACCTGAATAGTTACTGAAACAATATCTAATTACGGTTGCTTGTCCACTGGGGATAGGTTTGATTCCCTTTCATGTTAAAAAGTTGTCTCATATGAGTACCATCTTTGAGGACAGCATATACTTTCTGTGTTCTCCCGGATCTATATGAAAAGAGTATCTGTTTCCCATCAGGGGACCAGGTCGGTGATTCATGGTGCCCAGGACCGTTTGTTATCTGCATAGGGGCACTGCTGGGGCGTGCAGTAATGGTGAAAATCTGATAGGAGCCATCAACAAGACTTGAATAGGTAATCAACTCACCATCAGGGGACCAGTTGGGCTCGGCATTTTCATGACCTTTAAATGTGATTCGCTGGACTGCACCGCTTTTTAAGTGCATGGTATAAATTTGAGGGCGTCCACTTCGGTCTGAAACAAATGCTATCTGTTTGCCATCCGGCGACCATGTTGGTGATACATTTATTCCTGAACGACGGGTCAGCTGTTTGATGATTTTTCCTTTTCTGTCACACATGAAAAGATCAGGGTTTCCATCTTTGCTTAAGGTAAGTATCATCGTCTTACCATCGGGAGACCATGCAGGGGCTAAATTCATACCTTTTCGGCGGGAGAGGGGCCTCGTTGTCTTGCTTTGTTTGAGGTCGGTAATATAGAGGTTTTGATTTCCTGAATGGTAAGATGTGTAAGTGAGAAACCTGCCCCCAGGTAAAAAGCGAGGGGAGACAACAAGATTTTTGTGTCGTGTAACCTGTCGTATTTCTTTACCAAGAATATCCGTTGTATAAATTTCCTTAAATCCGTTGTGGTCAGATACAAAGGCAATCTTTGACGATGCAATTCCATTCTGGCCTGTCATATTTTTGATTACAGAGTCTGTAAATTTATAGAGCATACTCTGTTCATGGTTTCGATTCCCCTTATATCGTTTACCCATGAGCATATCTCCTCCACCAACATCCAGGAGTCTGATTTCCATCTGTACACCTTTGGCTGAAAGGCTGTAGCTTCCAAGTACAACAAAATCAGCACCAAGGGATTTCCAGTTGGCATTTTGGGTTTTGCCATACTGTTCGTATGGAATAATAGAAAATATTCCATGAAAATCCAGAGCGTCCCCAAGGGTTTCTGAAAGGTCTCGTCCATAAACCTGCAATTTTCCGGGTTGTTCTTTATTAACGAACCAGGGGACAGCGATGTTAATTCTGCGGGCATCCGGTGAAGTGATATCTATATATGCAATCTCTTTAGCCTGCATGTCAGTAGGAACAAAAAACGAAATAAACAGGAAAAAGCTAAATACAAATGATTTCATAGTTATGAGTAGTTGTTGGGAAAAGGGAAAATGATTTATATTTCGATTATAAATGTTTGATACTACCAGTCAACCTTTTTCAGTGAACGCCTATAGCTCCTGGTATACTGCAGCAAATCTTTATACCTGGTGAACGGCTGCCAAAAATCCAATAGATACTACTGAATCCTTCCTGGCTTAAAGCGCAGTCCAATGCTGTATTTCTGAACACGCATGGCAGCAGGAATGGCGGGTAAAGGATTTGCTTCCCGAATAGTTCTGCTGACAAATTGATCGAAAATTCGATCCCCGGATCTTTTTTCAAAACTGTGGCTAATGATCCGACCATTTTTGGCAATATGTATCACGACCACTGCAGTAAGATCAGGGTTCCATGGTTTTATCTCTGGTAATGCCCAGTGTTCATGGAGACTGCTGAATATGGTTGATTGATACTGGCTTTCTATAATGTTGCTGGAGCCACCGCCAGTTCTTGAAGTGGGGGAGTTATCTGTTGGCAAAGTTGAAGCAACAACTGCTGCATCAGTAAGCAGCAGTTTTCTGAGTGCGTTTACTGCATCATTCGCTGCAGCTTGTTCGGCATCTGCAAGAGCCTTTGCACGTTGTGCTTCTTGTAATAGTTGTTGACGTCGTCTTTCAATTGCCTGCTGTTTTTTTAGTTTGGCGTCTCTTGCTTTTCTCGCATCGGCCGCGGATGTGTCAGGTTTAATCTTTTTCTTAATTTTACGTTTAATAGGCTTAATGGAGATAGCCTTAACAGGAACTGGTTCAGGAGCCGCGGAAACCTTCTCAGGAATCACCGGTGCAATGGGAGCTGTTTTTTTGGGCTTTGTAAGTTTTGGTTTTGGCTTGCTGACAATGGGTTTTGAAGGATGTTTCTGAGTTTGTGGTGCTGTTTTAACAACAGGCGCTGGTAAAGGGGCGGACATGTTTACCAGATCAACGGTGAGAAATTCTGGAATGATAGGATTTTTATCGAGATATTCTGGTATGATAAGCGCAGCTGAAAGGACCAGAATATGAAATAAAACGGCCAGGTTGAAAGGCAGTTTCCATCCTGTCGATCCAAAAGTCATTTCAGAGCCAGAGGACACGACTAGTGAAGCTCTTTTTTTGGCTGAGTGATCATACCAAGTTTGTCAAATCCTGCAGCTTTGATGTCAGCCATAATAGCTACGACCACGCCATAGGCGACTGCTCTGTCAGCTTTCAGAAAAATAGGCTGATCTTTATTCTTACCATAAGCTTTTTCAAGTTGCTGTCGAAACATGGCCTGGCTTACTTCTATTTTGCCAAGCATAATCTTCCCGTCTTTGTCCAGAGTAACGATAACAGGTTCTTCTTTCTGGTTAAGGGATTTAGCTGTTGTCTCGGGGAGATCAACATCCAGGCCCTGAGTCATCATGGGGGCAGTTATCATAAAGATGATCAGGAGGACCAGCATTACATCGACAAGCGGGGTTACATTAATTTCAGATACCAGCCCACCCCTTGTTTTGGAGGAATTTAATCCCATCTTATTTTATGCCCGGCTTAAGAGATCTCGTTCAACAAGATTGAGAAAATCAGTGGAAAAATTCTGCATTTCATTTTCTATCTCATTCAATTGATTTGCAAAATAATTATAAGCAATAACTGCGGGAATGGCTACTGCAAGTCCTGCAGCAGTAGCCACAAGTGCCTCGGAAATACCAGGGGCCACAACAGCGAGAGACGCGGAACCACGCATTCCTATGTCGTGAAAGGATGCCATGATCCCCCATACTGTTCCAAAAAGACCAATAAAAGGTGCGGCAGAACCTGTGGTAGCAAGAAAGGAAAGAGATTTGCCAAGATGAGAAAGTTCCTGGGATTCGGCCTTTCTAATAGCCCGTTTTAGATTATCCATTGTGGCAAGCTGCATTTCAAGCGGTTCATTGCTGGTGTCGCCTTCACTGCGGTTTCTTATTTTATTAATTTTTTGCAGTTCAGAGAAACCAGCTGAAAAAACAGCTGCTTCAGGGCTTAAGTGGAAATTTTTTGCAGCAGCATCGGCATCGTTTAATGTTTTGGATGACCAGAAGGATTCCAGAAAATTTTCTGTCTCTCTTACAGCTTTTTTAAACATCCTGGTTTTCATAAAAATAATAGACCAGGACGCTAAAGAAAAAACAAGAAGGGTAAGCATGACCATCTGCCCTATGGGACCGGCATGCATAATCATATTGGAAATTGAAAGTTGCACTATTGGAGATTCCTTTAAAATAAAGATAAAGCTTTTAAGAGTTATTACCGTTTATATATTGAATTAATTAAAAGGTCAATCTTCTGCAAGTTGACATAGTTTATTTATATGTTCATCCATTTGATCCTGATAATTTGAGACCGAAACTTCCATTCCACACGCCGTGCAGAATACAGTAGCATTTTGTCAACGGCCTCGTAACTCTGCCTTGGGCTCCTTGCAGAAGATGCATTTAAAAAGAGGCTCAAGGCTTTCTTTCAGCTTCATTTGAGAACAGCTAAAGTACAAGCGAAATTAACCTGAACAGCAATCTTTTCTCTGACACGAAGCGTTCCTTTTAAAAACCATGCACCACCAAGCGTTTCCTTAAGCGTTACTTTCATAAGGATGGTGTCACCCGGACCTACCGGGCGTTTGAATTTGATCCCTTCAACTCGTGTTAATACAGGCACACCCTCTTTAGGCTCTGTAGAGTCTTTTAAGCGAAGTGCGATAAGAAGGGCACCTGTCTGGAAAATCGCTTCGCATAGCAGAACCCCAGGCAGGATAGGATTATCGGGGTAATGCCCTTTAAAAACATCCAGGTCTTCAGGGATATATTTTTCGGTGATAAGTGATGACTGGTCAAATTCAATCATGGAATCGACCCAGAGAAAAGGAGCACGATGGGGGATAAGATCCGTAACTTTCAGATCCTGAATCATAGCTTACAAACCTCCATTCACATCAAGCACTGTTCCACTTATATATGAGGCATTTTTTGAGGCAAGAAAAAGGACTGCATCTGCAATCTCTTCTACTTTTCCAAACCTGCGCATGGGCACTGATTTTTTATAACTTTTAAGTAAGTCAGGGCTGAGATCTTGAATAAGCTCTGTTTCAATAAAACCGGGGGAAACACAATTGACCGTGATTTTTTTGCGAGCAACTTCTTTGCAGAGGCTCCTTGTAAGGCCAATTTGTCCGGCTTTTGAGGCTCCATAATTAGTTTGACCGGCAAA
>DQVD01000053.1 GCA_015661935.1 Desulfocapsa sulfexigens
ACTTGGCTTTATCGTGGCATCAGCCGTATTTACCGGAGGCAACGCCTTGAACTTGAACGGGATACAGATGATGTGGTTTTTCTATGTATTTATGGTTGCGCTTACAATTGTTACGGGGTTGAGAGTAAAGGCTGGACCAAACAAACCTGACAATGGTCTACCAGGCAATAAGTGGTATAGTGTCAGGAAAAATATAGACAAAAAGCAATACAACCTATACCACTTATTTGCGAAAAACGAGGTCAAGTCTTGAATTGTCAGTTTTCTAACAAATCTTATATTTCAAGACTTTACCCCATATTTCCAGGAGAGATATTAGAAACAAACATGTTGCCGGCAGATAAATCCCCTAACCAGGAAAAAAAAGGTGGTAAACGCTAAACCGTTTACCACCTTCCTGTTCCGGGCAGTGCAAATGGACAAAACTACAGAACTCAAAACACAAAATACTAACTATTTACTATAGCGCTCTATACACTCTCTGATGATTTTTTTAGCTTCCTCGGTATCACCCCAGCTTTTTACTATTGTCGTACCGGGCTTTTTAAGATCTTTGTAATGAGAAAAATGATACTCAACCTGCTCCCGCCAGCGATCTCCGAGATCAGCAAGGGTATTGAGACTGTCACCGGTATTCCGATCATCTGATGGCACACAGACTATCTTGTAATCCATTTCCGCATCATCTTCAAAATTCATAATTCCTATAATTTTGGTCTCTAACCAGATGCCTGTAGGCAACGGTTCTTCGGTTACCACGAGGGTATCAAGCTCATCGCCATCCTCATCCAATGTACCTGGAATAAAACCGTAATTTACCGGTTTTGCAAAAATTTTCGGCTCAACCCTGTCAAGCATAAATGCAGCTCGACTGCGATCCCACTCAATTTTATGGGCACTTCCCATAGGAATTTCTATTACGGTGTTAACCAGGCCCTGCTGATAATCACCCGGGTCCAAAACCTTGTTGAAATCTGGCATCTTCACTCCTCCTGCTTTTTAAAGTTTTATCCTATAGTTATACGACCTGTACAAGGACAGCCAGACACTACTACTTCGCCCAACCTTCCATCTTTAATTAAACTACATTCCTAGACAGTGTCAACAGTTTTTGTTTATACTAATACATGTAAAAGAAATAGGGGAATACCCCTAAAAACAATAACTTAAAGAAGAGGTTACAAAAATATACGCTTTATTTTTCTGGACAATGGGGTCGGCTCACGGCAACTAACTGTTTTATAGTCAAAGCATGCATGAAAAAACCACTTTTTGTCCTTAGAAGCCCCTTTTTCACCCCGAAAAGAGCCTTCTAAAGAATTAGAAAAACAGGGTCAAGTCTTGAATTGTCAGTTTTCTAACAAATCTCATATCTCAAGACTTTACCCCATACTTCCAGTACTTCCAGTACCAGGTTTAATGAAAATTTTGATGTTTGGTGAACGGTTACCTGTATCCGTTGCCATATTGGCCTGCTAAAAAACCGGCCATGGCTAACAGACCGGCAAAACCTACTTTCAGAAAATCACCACTTTTTAGAAGATCCTCATAGGCTCCAAGGTTTGAAAAACGACCAATAATATCTCATTCCTTACTCGCATTAGTCACAGCAGCAACAGTGATCATGTTGTGCAAGAGAGCACCGGCAACTGGGGAGATAACGCCTAAAGTTGTCATGGAAAGAGTTCCGGCATTCATACTAATGGCAATGGTGTAACTTTCTTTGATGGTTTTAAGCGTTTTTCTGCCAAGTGCAAGGGTTGTTGCTACCTGATCAATGCCACCCCGCTGTAAAACAATATCTGCGTATTCAACAGTCACATCTGCTCCGCCTTCGCCGATGGCAAGGCTTAGATCTGCTGTGGCAAAAGCAGGAGTATCGTTAATTCCATCGCCCACCATGGCGACAATATCTTCAGGGTGCCTGGATTTCCAGTTTCTAATCCAAGACGCTTTGTCTTCGGGGGATTGGGTCCAATGGACTTCGTCAAAACCAAATCGTTCTTTTAAACCATTGGCCCCTGATTTATGGTCACCGGTGAGAAGAACGATATGTTCAACTCCCATGGCCCGAAGTTGTTTAACTCCCTGTGCAACATTCCCTCTAACCCGGCTTCTTGTTTCTATAAGGCCGATGAGACTATTGTTGCAGGCGACATAGAGTCTGCTTGCCCCGGATATTTCTTCCTGTCTGCGTTGAACAACTTTATGTGAACAGGAAATTTGATTCGTTTCCATAAATCGGCGACTACCGACCAGGATTCTTTTTTTATTTGTACTCTTTTTCACTCTGGCCTGCACCCCCTGGCCCACCACCAGGTTCGTCTCTTCACAGGCAAGCAGGGGCAATCCTAGTTTTTCTGCCTTATTTGTTACTGCCCGGCTCAATGGATGAGGCCACGTTTTTTGAGCACTGGCCGCAAGCTGAATAATGGTGTCTGACTTAAAGGCTTTATCAAGAACAGTAACTGTTGCAACTTCGGATGCCATATCTGTGAGTGTTCCGGTTTTATCGAGCACCAGAACATTCACCTTCCCTGCTATTTCAATATACCTGCCGCCCTTAATCAAGATGCCATCTATGGCAGCACGACTCATAGCGGAACTGACAGCCACGGAAGTTGAGAGCCTCAAAGCACAGGGACAGGTAATAATCAACACTGCCATGGCCTGAAGCAGGCTGCCGGTAAAAACAAACGCACTTGCCGCAAGAAATAAAGAAACAGGTACCATGGCTTGTGAGAATCGCTGACTGGTGAGCTGCAACTCTCCGGGATCAGTTTCAGCTGTTTCAATGAGACGGATAATAGCAGCAAGTCGGGTTTCTTCTCCTGCTCTATCAACTCTTGCTAAAATATCCCCTTCTTCCAGCACGGTTCCGGCAAGTACGGGGTCACCCGTTTGTCTGATTACCGGCATTCCTTCACCGGTAAGTGTTGACTCATTTACAAGTGAGGAGCCTTGTGTCACTGTGCCATCCACAGGAATTGTATTGCCAGGACGGAGGCTGATTATATCGCCCAGTTCCAGACTATCGACTTCCACCTCAATTTCAGCACCATCTCTCACCAGCCAGGCATTATGTACCTTACCGCTCAACATCTCACGTACTGCCTGCCTTGTTCGTGTCTTAATACGATTTTCAAGCCAGCTTGAAAGGTTAAACAGCCAGAAAACAGCAAGGGCAGCCAGTACATCTCCGATCAGAATAGAAATATAGAGCAAACCCGTGGAGATAAGCCCCATATCCGCTTTCCCGGTTTGTTTGAAGTTTTCTATGGCCTGACGTTGAATAGGACGGGATAAGCCTAAAGCTACAAGAGCAGGCAATGTGAAAACACGGGCTATAAACGTTGTAGGGATAACAACGGTTGTGAATAACCGTTTAGCAAAAAGATAGAAAATATACAGACCGGAGAAAAAAAGAACCCGCCCTGGAACATGATTATTTTGAGTGGAGTTATTACTGCTACAGGATATGCATGAAGCTGGCGGTGCCGGGCTGACCGACGGGGACTCGGGTGTTATTGTATGATCTGATTCCGCCCCATAAACAATATCAAGAATGATAGAAAGAGCAATCTCTCCATCAGGATGCTCAAGAATCACAGAACCGGACGAGTCACGAACCAGAACATTTGTGATCCCGGATAAAGCAAGCAATCTTTCTTGTACAACAGTACATAATTGTTTCCGCCGTTTAAGACGGTAAAACCGAATTCTTGTCCGGTAAGGCTGCCGATGTTTTATGGTATAGCTGATATTGGGCATAAATCAATCCAACAATCGATTAATCAGAAATGAGGGGTCAACACTATGCTGACGCCTCATTTCCAATCAACAACTGCATTACTTACCTGACTCTGCCACAGCTTCCGCCTTGGCATCTTCAAATTTTTCTTTCATCTCTTCAACACCGCTTTGAGCGGCAGCGGTAAGTTTAGACACGGTTTTCACCACACCCTTCTGTACAGATTCATTTGTTACCAGCATGGCAACTGCAGCTCCGAGTAACGCGCCTTTCCAAAATGTTGAATCCTGAACATCGAGTCCAAGGATGGAAGTTGTTGGTGCAACCGGAGCAACTGCCTGAACAGGAACAGTTTGCTGATAAACTGGTGATGCGGGTTGTTGATATACCATCTGCGGTTGAACCTGTTGTTGTACTATTTGATCTGCCATTGTATTTATCTCCTTGTTTTTATTTTAAGATACTGCGGAATTTTGTTTTATGACTATGCACAAACCACACAATTACGTTCTTTACTAAGCAGATAACTCACTCCAATTGCAGCAGCCAGAGTGACAGCCAATCCGGCAGCACCGCCATTGGTGAAAGTTGCAGATGCCGCAGTACCAGATGCAGCGGCTGCTCCACCGGCTGCTCCTTTTACCAGGCTGTTACCCACAGCCTCGCCCATACTCATTTTTCCATCATTTACTTTATGCAGATTAGCACCCATTGTTCCAGTTCCGACAACAATTAAACCAAAGATCCCTGCTTCTACGATCTTAGAGGTGTTGATGTTTGTCTGAACCGGATAATTTACAGGTTGCTGCTGCACAGGTACGGCATACTGATGTAAAGGATCTGTCTGTGCCATGCCTGGATTGATATTTACTGGTTCCATTCTTTTACTCCTTATCTGGTATTGGTGTTTCTGTTGTTGTATTTTGGGCAGCGGTAGTTGATGCTCCTGCTGTCTGCGACGATTGTTTTAATCCGGGAAACACACCTCCAAGAGTCTGCCCCATAACTTTACGTACCGGTTCACTTGTCAGTAACACCG
>DQVD01000124.1 GCA_015661935.1 Desulfocapsa sulfexigens
AGAGATAAATTCCTTGACGATGATCTGTCCGCTGGATTTCGAGGCTCATATTTTACCAGCAACGACGGCTCAGTCATAGAGATATTTGCAGAATACAAAATCGGCGATATCTGTCAGATTGCGCCGGGATGTCTATTCTTCAACGGTTCGCGAGATTCCCGTCTTGGACAATACCGTAAAAACGATATGTTTTATTTAAGATTACGATACAGTTTTTAGTGTATTGCTTTTTATTGAATAATTACGCTGAAATACCCTGCCAACCAGCAATGAAGATTTAGCTCAAAAAAATATTAGCTAGTAGTAATAAGTTCATGTGTCCGAATTATTTACTGACAGGCGAACTTGGAGTTGTTATACTCTGATACTTTTTTTGCAATCCCAGCTAATTCTATACACAAAGCCCTATGCTACTCATCAGGAACGAATTCAAGCCCCTCAATAACAAACACCTTTAAAACAAGATACATTTTACGGAATTTCAATATGTTTAGAATAAAAAAACAATACCAGGCAGCAATTATTGTCTGTCTATTCCTTGTTCTCATCACTCAAATTGCACATGCTGCAACAGAAGTGGATCAAGTACAGAAAAATGTGGATGTTGCAATCGATACATTGCAGGAAACCCAAAAACAGGAAGATGGATGGGCGGATGAAGAAGCATCACTTACAGCCAAACTCAAAGAAAAAAGACAGCAACAGGAGCTACTGACAAAACAGCAGGAACGCCTTCGCAAGCAGATAAAACTTATGCAGGAAAGAGTTATGGAGAGCAAGCGACGAGTTGCGGAAGTTGAACGTATTCGTTTGGAAATGGGAGGATTTCTTGAGGAAACATTTTTGCGTCTTCAGGAACAAATCAACTCGGAGTTCCTGCCTTTTCTAACCGATGAACGTCAGGGGAGGGTGAAACGACTTGAAGAGCTGCTGCTTGACGATACTGTTTCCACAGCAGAGAAGTTTCGCCGTATTATGGAAGCCCTGCAAATAGAAGCTGATTATGGGCGGGCTATGGAAGTTGTGCGTGAACCTGTTCTGCTTGGGCAGGATTCATTGGTGATGGATGTGCTGCGCATTGGAAGATTATCCCTTTTCAGCCGGACACCGGATGGAACACGTATTGCTGTTTTCGATCAGGCTACCGGTAGCTGGCAGCCACTGCCGGAATCCTATGGCCGCAGTCTCCGACAGGCCATCGAGGTGGCCAACAAAACCAGGCCAGTTGAAATAGTTCATTTACCTCTCGGTAGAATAAATGGTTCCAGTAGAACAGGGGGCACACAATGAAACAGAATCTAAGAGAAAGAAGTTATCAGTGCCTCTGGCTTTCAGATAAAACAAAATTCATTGTTGTATTGATAAGCTTAGTTTCAATGTTCATTCCTTTGGTGTCGATGGCTGCAGACATGCGCATTGTGGCCCAAAAGGCAAAGCAGGAGCTCTCCGATGCCAGAACAGCAGCCAGAAAGAGCAGAGAAAAAATATCCACTGATCGTGCCACCCTGCAGGGAGATCTGGATACAGTACAAAAACAGATTAGCATTTTGCAGCAATCAATCACCATGCTCACTGGTGATTTGACCACCTTGACAACAGAATACGAGGAACTCTCAGCCAGACAGGCCAATGATGATCTGGAGATGAATGAACTCGCAGGCACGGTTCGTACTCTAGCGCTCGATACGCAGACAATACTTAACAGCTCACTGCTCACTCCGTTTGAGCCTCAGCGGCTTGATGATTTAAAACCGATTCTTGCCAAAGATCGATTTCCCGGCATTGATGACATGCAAACGCTTGTCTCGATACTTTTTTCTGAGATACAATTTTCAGGCGAAGTTTCTTTAAAAAATGGCCCATTTATTAACCGATCTGGTCAGGAGGAGCAGGGAGAAATTCTTCTTATTGGTCCTTTTACTGCAGTCTATCGGTTTCAGGATGAAATAGGTTTTCTTCGCCCGGAATCCGGTGGGCGGCTCACTGCATTACCGGTACTACCGGAAAAAAAGGTTATTAAACAACTTGCAGCCTACATGGATGGAAGAGAAGAAGCATGCGCGTTTGATCCTTCAGGCGGATCTGCACTCAGGCAGGTTTCACATCGTATAACCTATGTCGAGCGGATACGTAACGGAGGGTTTTTTGTCTGGCCCATACTGGCAATTGGTGTGGTTGCAGCACTAATTGTTTTGGAACGGACTTTTTTCTTAAGTCGGGTTCATACAAATACAGATAAAATCATGGGAAAAATAAATGAGATGGCATTGGCTGATCGCTGGAATGAATGTGAGACAATGATTAAATCAAAACCCGGTCGTCCTGTCTGCAATATTCTAAGAGCCGGTCTTGAAGGGCGAATCTATGACCGGGAAACCGTCGACGCCATTCTTCAGGAAGCGATTTTGCGAGAAGTGCCGAGACTCGAACGTTTTCTTGCTGTTCTTCATGTTTTTGCAGCGATCTCTCCTCTGCTTGGACTCTTGGGTACTGTCACAGGCATGATTGCCACCTTTCATGTCATTACTCTGTTTGGTACAGGTGACCCGAGATTGATGGCCGGTGGAATTTCAGAGGCCCTGATCACAACCATGCTTGGGCTTTGTGTTGCCATACCGATCATGCTGGCTCATACATTCCTGAGTCGGCGAGTGGATCATATTGTTGAAGACATGGAAGAAAAAGCGGTTGGACTAAGCAATATAATTATGCGTGAGGGGAAGATAGCATAATGAACATGGATTTTTTCACTGACATTCTTGATTATCTTGCAGGTGGCGGCGTGGTCATGATCCCACTTGGCATTGTTTCACTTTGGATGTGGGTTCTTATCGTGGAACGGATGATCTATTTCCGTTCATTAAATTACGCAAGTGTATCCTTCCATGAAATCCTCAGTGTATGGAGAGGGAAAGATGCACCTTCCCACAAGGGATTGTGTGCTGGAATTCTACGCAATTTTTCTCGGTTGCGAACCGGTAATGCAATCCAGGACAAATGCAATCTCCGTCTCCTCATTATGCGCAATCGTCCAGCGCTTCGACAGAATATTGCAATCATCGGGATCCTAGCCGGGATTGCTCCGCTTCTCGGCCTGCTTGGTACAGTGACCGGAATGATGACCACATTTGAGGTACTCGGTGGTTTTGGCAATAGCAATGTCAGGGCCATGGCAGGGGGATTATCTGAAGCTCTGTTGACGACTCAGACGGGGCTAATAGTTGCGATCCCTGGCATGTTCATGGCTGGATTTTTAAATCGTCGTGCCGCACAATATGACCAGCTTTTGAATAATTTGTCCACATCACTGCAAAATTATATTGGCAGAAGTAAAAATGGAGGAGTTTAGATGATAAACATCGGTAGAACCAGACGCCACCGTGACAGTGAATCGGTGATTAACATGGCACCGCTTGTTGATCTTATTTTCCTGTTGCTCATCTTTTTCATCGTCACTACAAGTTTCGTACGCGAAACAGGAATTGAAGTGAATCGACCTTCTGCCTCAACCGCTGTTGCGCAGAAAAAGGGAAATATTTTAATTGGGATCAATGAAGCAGGGCTGGTATTTTTTGACAATAAAGAAATTGATGTTCGGGCAGTACGTGCCCATGTTGAACGTGCGCTGGCTGAAACCCCTGAGACTGGTGTGGTTATTGTGGCCGACCGTGCAAGCCAGACCGGAGTAGTTATTCAGGTTATGGATCAGTGCCGTTTGTCAGGTGCAGAAAATGTCGCCATCGCTGCGGCACCAAAAGAGCTGTGAGTTTTTATGTCCCCTCAGCAAATCATTAATCCCTGTCCACGATATAGTACCATGAATCCTTGGAAGAAAAGCAGCGACTTTCTCCAAGGTTTGAAACGTCTTGGCTTTGGCCTTATTGCTGCCGCACTGTTTAACATCCTGCTTTTTTCTTTGCCTGCAATTCTTGGTAATTTCCGGGTTGAGTCTCTTAAAATCCTGCCGGATGATGGTATCAATTTTGTTCGCATGCGACCTGAAACACCACCTCCCGAAAAACCTAAAAAAAAGAAACCCGAGGAAACGAAACAGGAAACTATCAAACCCAAAATGAAAAAACCGGTACTGACCACACAAAAACCGGAAATCAAGCCTCCTGAACTTACGTTTGATATTAATCCCAGGCTACAGATGGGTATGAAGGTAGCAGCACCCGCAGTTATTAAGCCAATTCCTTTACAGACAGAATTTGAGATGGGTGATGTGGACGCTGCCCCCATGCCCACCATGAAATTGAAACCCGTCTATCCATACCGGGCAAAACGTATGAACACCACTGGAGCTGTTGAGATCCGTTTTCTTGTGGACACAACAGGCACGGTACGATTTTTGGAAATACTTAAGGCTATTCCAGCAGGAATTTTTGAAGATTCGGTCAGGCAGGCAGTGACACGCTGGAAGTTTCAACCGGGCAGAAAAGACGGCAAAGCTGTGAATACCTGGGTGGTAACCACCATAAATTTTGAACTAGACTAGCAGACTATCATGAAAAACAGACTCGTTTTTATTCTCATCTCTTTTATTGTCCTGTGGGCAACAGATGGTATTAATGCTGCAAATCTACCACGTAGTGCCCAATCAGCGGTATATGAAGCTCAAAAATTGATGGAAGAGAAATCGTATAAAGAGGCTGAACAGCGCCTGAAGGTTTATTTGAGCAGACACCCTGACAGCAACCATGTTCCGATTTTCTTCACCCTGGCCAATATTTTTTCTTTACAGGGTAGGGCAGCTAAGGCCGAACCATTTTACCGGCGTGTTCTAAAAAAAGATACGGCTTTCTCACCAGCCTGGCAGAACCTTGGTTCGGTTCTCTTTGATTTGAAGAAATATGTTAAGGCTGGGAATGCCTTTGTAAAGGCATACGAAACAGAAGCATCCGGAAAAGACGATGGCACAAAATCAAATATCCTTCTATATCATGCATCCATCGCCTATCTTATAGCCGGAAAACCCGCCCTGTCCAGGCCACATCTTGAATATCTCACTTCCGGAGCTGTTAAAGAAATCAAGCAGGAATGGCTTGAAGCTCTTTTTAAAACATATCTTGATCTGAAAAAGACTGATCTTGCACTGCAACTGATCCTTAAGCTTATCCATCAGGATGGTGAAAACCCAAAATGGTGGCATTATCTCGCCCATCTTCAAATGCAAAAGGAAAAATACGAGGAAGCAGCTGAAGCCCTTACCATTCGCTCCTATCTAAAAAAAACAAACAGGGAAGAAACACTGCTCATGGCTGATCTGTACCGAATGATCGGCATCCCTCATAAGGCTGCTGCTGCTTATAAAAATGCTATTGGCACGAATAGCGATTGCAGGCAGAAAAAATGCAGTGGCTATTATGAAAAGCTCGCCCATTCCTATCTTGCCGGACATGAGCCTGACCTGGCTTTACAGGCTCTTGATAATGCCATTGAGATAGCACCTGAAGCCAGGTTATATCAGCTTAAAGGACAGATCATGATGGCCGGACAACAGTGGCATAAAGCGCATCTTGCATTTGGAAAAGCAGCTGTGCTTGACAGCGAAAACGGACGAGGCCATTTACTCGCCGGTTACTGCGCCCTACAGGGGCGTAGCTATGAAAAAGCAAGAGCTCATCTTACAAAAGCAATTACTTTTACAAAACAAACAAAGCAGGCTCGTCAACTTCTTGATCATATAGAAACTCTGGCGATGGCACAAGTTAATGATAATGAAGAATATTCTGCTTCCCTATCTACAAACCGCATTTTTAAGGATTAAGTCAATTTTTCAAATATCTGTTCAACAAATATTTCAGGATAGAACAATGAACAAAAAAAGAACTTATCGATGAAATTTCAAAATTAGCAAACCTTTCACTAGTTGTAGCAAGATAGGCACTTGTCGCGTTTGAACAGACTGTCTCCAGGGCACTAATTCAAGGTGACGATATTAAACTTGAAGGATTTGGCGGGTTTTCTGTGGTCACAAGAGGGGCTAGAAAATGTCGTAATCCGCAGAACGGTAAAACCATCATGGTTTCACCTAGAAAAGCAGTTAAATTTAAAGGAGGAAAACATCTGGTTAATGCTGTGAATTAGTCACTGAATTCCTCTCTAAACAACAGTTCGTTTTTGTATTTACTTCAATAGAAGTTGAATTAAATCAGTTCTCCCCGGTCTTTTCGCACCGAGGAGAACTAAGCGCTGATCAATCCTTCTTCGCTCCTGTGATAATCTGCCATCCGTCATGCAATGTGATATTTTTTTCTGCCTGCAATCCCTGTATTTCCAGCTGCATAAGTAGTATCTCCTGTTTTAACTGTCCCAACGCCTTGAGCAGATCATCCATTTTGGATCCTCCTTAGAGATTGTTATTGTTCCGGTGTTTCATGTCAAGTTTGCTGTCTTTTTTCTCATAGATTCTCTTGTCAAATTTATTTTATGTGCGCTGTGAACAATGCCATTATTTTACTCTGTGGGAGTTTTCAAAAATACAAGTGCAGACTCCGTGAAACCATGAGAGGGGTTTATTCAATGAGTATCAATGGTGGTGGCCACAACCGCAGTTATCCTGATCCTGCCCAGCATGACTATCATTGTTTTGATCTTCTTTGTTAATGGGTATCGGAAAACCACTTAAAATAACTTCCCTTTCTTTTCTACGGAAAATTTTATTTTTCATCCATCCGGCAACAGGTTTGATTGAGATCAATAGCAAAATAACCGTAGCCGACAATTTCAGACTATGGGGAATTACATTTGATGCTTCTCCCAGGACAGCCGTTGGTATAACACCACTGATCAAATAAATCTGGTCAACCAATAAACCAAATAACAGCGCAAAAACAGAGAGGACGACAAGATATCTAAAAGTTGCTTTTCGTCCAAGGATTCCATACATGGTTGACAGGGAAGTTATATTTGTACCCGGTCCTGCAAGCAGAAAAACCAATGCCGCTCCAGGACTGACACCCTTTAATATAAGGGCTGCTGCAACCGGTGTTGAAGCAGTTGCACAGATATAGATTGGCACACCGACAACCAGCATTATCAACATTGAATGAACTCCGCCACCCAAGTATTTTGCCATCATATCATCAGGAATAATAGCCGTTATAGTACCAGCTATTATTAATCCGGCAAAAAACCACAGAGCGATGTCTCCCCAGACTTCTCCCACTCCAAACTTTAATCCGGCAACGGTTTTTTCTAAAAAAGTATGATGTCTTCGATGTTCTTTCGGATCGCAATCAATACCGTCACAGCAATTATCTACAGGACAGGCGAGGGTAGAAGGAGCGAGTTCTTCCTGTTGTGGTTTTTCAATGATATTTTCCAAAAAACCGGCACTGATTGCAGTGATAAATGCGGCCACCGGACGGATAACTGTCATGATAGGATCAAGTAAGGCATAGGTTATAGCCATTGAATCTACTCCAGATTCAGGAGTTGCAATAAGAAAAGCTGTAGTAGCTCCTTTATTTGCGCCCTGTTTCTTTAATGATGCTGCCGCCGGCAGCACACCACAAGATCAGAGCGGTAATGGCACACCAAACAGAGCAGCCTTAAACACAGAAGCAAATCGGCCTTTTCCAAGATGATTAGAAATGACTGTTGGACTTAAAACGACTCTTAATAATCCGGCAATGAGTATGCCCATTAAAATATAAAATGAAGAATCAAGAAGAATATCCCATATTGCAAAAACAATTTTTTGTAAAATTTCCATCGGCAAACTCCTTATACCTATAAATTTCCACGACTATCGACTTTCACTGGAACTATTATTTTTCTCTTACGTGTTCCAAAGCCGTTCCAATTAAAATATTTACATGAGTATCATCCAGAGAATAATAGAGTACTGCTCCTGCTCT
Organism: Desulfocapsa sulfexigens; assembly: GCA_015661935.1. Taxonomy (GTDB): domain Bacteria; phylum Desulfobacterota; class Desulfobulbia; order Desulfobulbales; family Desulfocapsaceae; genus Desulfocapsa; species Desulfocapsa sulfexigens_A. Next base: position 7,866 of record DQVD01000124.1, read on the forward strand.
TCTGTTTTTTACAAGCTTTATTGTCCTTAGCAATCTCAGTTGATGGCTCACCGCAGACTCACTGATAGTAAGCAGAGCT
>DQVD01000123.1 GCA_015661935.1 Desulfocapsa sulfexigens
CTTCCCTGATTTTCCTTCTCACCAAAAACCTCCCTTGCAAATATCTCGCCAGAATCTTGACATACTTCCTCCCCGTCCTTACCTTTATTATCAAACAAGAACAACACGGGATCCAGTTATCCGATTTTACAATATTTTGTTATAATTTAAAAAAAGGAAAAGGGTGAAAAAAAAATGCAATTCGACAAGCTAACCATAAAATCCCAGGAAGCGATCCAAGCGGCCCAACAGATCGCTCAAAACAACAGTCATCAAGAAATCAGAACTTCCCACCTGGTAAAAGCCATCCTGGAACAACCTGAAGGTGTTGTTGTTCCAGTGCTTCAAAAAATGGGCATAGAACCATCAATGGTTCTCATGGACACAAGCAGACTCATTGAAGCCATTCCACAGGTTAGTGGCAGTGGCGCCGGACAGGCCTACCTTTCAAATGATTTAAGAAAAATCGTAGACGACTCCTTCAAAACTGCAAACCAGATGCAGGATGACTTTGTCAGCCAGGAGCATCTGTTTCTAACTATTATCAAAAACAGAAAATCCAATAGTGCAAAAATGCTGAAAAAGCTGGGCATTGACGAAAAAAGCTTCTTAAATGCACTCACAAGCATACGCGGCAACCAACGCGTCACCGATCAGTACCCTGAAGAAAAATATCAGGCTCTTGAAAAATACGCCCGCAACCTCACCGATGTCGCAAGACAGGGAAAACTCGATCCGGTAATTGGACGAGACGAAGAAATCCGAAGAATTATCCAGGTTCTTTCAAGACACACCAAGAACAATCCGATTTTAATTGGCGAGCCTGGTGTTGGAAAAACAGCCATCGCAGAAGGCCTGGCGCTTCGAATCGTTAATGGCGACATCCCCGCCACACTGGAAGGCAAACAGGTGGTATCCCTTGATCTTGGAGCACTGATCGCGGGAGCAAAATACAGAGGAGAGTTTGAAGACAGGCTCAAAGCAGTCCTCAAGGAAGTTGAAAAACGAGCCGGTGAAGTCATCCTCTTTATTGATGAAATCCACACTCTGGTTGGCGCAGGAGCAGCCGAAGGTTCAATGGACGCCTCAAACATGCTAAAACCCGCTCTTGCCCGCGGCGACTTACATTGCATTGGCGCAACCACCCTTGATGAGTATCGAAAATATATTGAAAAAGATGCAGCTCTGGAACGGAGGTTTCAGCCGGTGCTTGTTCGAGAGCCAAGCGAAGAAGACACCATATCCATCCTTCGCGGGATCAAGGATAAATATGAACTTCATCACGGAGTTCGAATTCGTGATGCGGCAACCGTTGCTGCTGTGACGTTATCCAGTAGATATATCACCGACCGCTTCCTGCCGGACAAAGCAATTGATCTCATTGATGAAGCTGCGGCAAAGTTACGCATTGAGATCGACTCTATGCCAGCCGAAATCGACAACCTGGAACGTATCAAAATCAAACTGAAGATTGAAACAGAGGCCCTTAAAAGAGAAAAAGACAAGGCCTCAAAAGAGCGATTAAAAGAAGTAAACAAAGAGCTTGGCGAACTTAACGACGAACTCACTTCCCTGAAAGGCCAATGGATCATTGAGCGTGACATAATACAATCCATCCGACAGGCAAAAGCTGATATAGATGAAGCCAGAATAGAAGAAGAGAAGGCAGAGCGAGAAGGAAACCTGAGTAAAGCTGCAGAAATCCGCTATGGCAAGGTCATAGAGTTGCAAACAAAACTTGACAATGCCAACGCCAAACTCCACGAGATCCAGGCTAAAAACCAGATGCTCAAAGAAGAAGTGGATAGTGAGGACATTGCCGCCGTGGTTGCCAAATGGACAGGTATTCCGGTTGACCGGCTGCTTGAAGGCGAGAAAGACAAACTGGTCCACGCCGAAGGTGAACTTGCCAAACGTGTCATTGGTCAAAAAGAGGCCATCCACTCCGTGTCCAATGCTATACGACGTGCCCGGGCAGGCCTCCAGGATCCTGACAGGCCTCTGGGTTCCTTTATTTTCCTTGGACCTACAGGTGTCGGAAAAACAGAACTTGCACGAAGCCTTGCAGATTTCCTTTTTGATTCAGAACAGGCCATGATCCGGATTGATATGTCTGAATTTATGGAAAAACACTCTGTAGCGCGACTTATCGGAGCGCCCCCAGGATACGTTGGCTATGACGAAGGCGGCTATCTCACGGAAGCTGTGCGCAGACGCCCCTATGCTGTTATCCTTCTTGATGAAATTGAAAAAGCCCATCCGGATGTTTTCAATGTGCTGCTCCAGGTACTTGATGATGGCCGCATGACAGATGGTAAAGGCAGAACAGTTGATTTCAGGAACACCATAATGATCATGACTTCCAATCTTGGAAGTGATCTGATCATGAAAATGGCAGAAAAACAGGAAAGTAAAGAAAACATTAAAAATCAGATCGGGGAAATCCTTCATCTAAAATTTAAACCAGAATTCCTTAACCGTATTGACGAAACAATAATTTTCCACAGTCTTTCCAAAGAAGATATGTATGGAATCATAGACATTCAACTGGAACGACTCAAGAAAAGGCTGCTGGCAAAGAAGATCACCCTTCAAATCAGTGACAATACCAAAAAGTTCCTGGTGGACAGTGGATACAACCCGCTCTTTGGAGCAAGACCACTTAAAAGGGCGATCCAGCAACACCTGGAAGATCCGCTGGCAATGGAACTTCTGGAGGGAAATTTCCCTGAAGGCAGCAACATTGAAGCAACGGTAAATAACGACTCGATAAATTTTACGCTCCGCTAAACATCTCACTTCGAAGGAGGAAAGCCATAGCCCTTACGCTTTCCTCCTTTCTTTTTTTTTCAGGATATGTTTGCATAGCCTCGATGAAATTAATCATAAAAATTATTCAACAAGCCGACCGGAGCAAACAATGGCCAGCGATGTAAATGACATTACCATACAGTACGAAGAAGAAGACCAGGTTCTTGTAAAGGAATTAGACAAAGAGATTCTGACAAAAGGAGCATGGGCCACTATTATCTTTCGATACCAGAACTGGAGCCGTGCAAAAAATGAATTTGCCAAGGAAATGTTCACCATCAGACGCTATCAGAAACGCGATGGAGAGTATCTCCCAAAATCCAAATTCAACATTTCAAGTGCTGATCAGGCAAAGAAAATAATCGCAACACTCGATAAGTGGGTAGGAACGGGAACTAAATAAGCTGAACAAAAATTAATTGACTTTTTTTCGTATTCAAGGCGCGAGGCGGGAACATAACGGGTCATGTAACAACGAGCAACACAGAAGATGAAAAAAAAGACTTTAATGTGTTCAGTTTATGTAGCGTACGTTCCTTAACAAATAAAAACAGGAGAGAGACATGTACTTCCCGGTGGCAGACATTGAACTTTCTCCTTTTATTCCACCGCTTGTTGCATGCATCATTTCTTTTGTCACTTCCATGGCTGGGGTTTCAGGAGCATTCCTTTTATTGC
>DQVD01000306.1 GCA_015661935.1 Desulfocapsa sulfexigens
AAATTCGTGCACACGATCCACAGGGAATGAAGGAAGCAAAAAAAATGTATCCAGATTTTACCTACGTAGAAAATGCTTATGAAGCGTGTGAAGGTGCAGATGTAGTTGTTCTTTTCACTGAATGGAATCAATATCGTGCTCTTGATCTTGGTGAGTTGAAGTCAAAAATGAAAGGAACAATTTTTGTAGATTTACGGAATGTGTATTCACCCAAACAGGTGGTTGATGCAGGATTTGAATATCATGGACTTGGCCGAAAGTAATCGAGACAGTTATAGAATTATTTCCGTTTATAATAAGTTGGAGAATGCAGTATGTTAAGAATAATGTCCATTGCGGGTGCACGGCCGAATTTCATGAAATTAGCTTCAATTGTCAGGGCTGTAGAGCAGCACAATAATGCTTCTTCTGAACCAGGCATTAAGCACATAATTGTACATACTGGTCAACACTATGATCAGAAAATGTCTGATTCCTTTTTTATCGATCTCGGCATCCCCAATCCCGATATTAATCTGGAGGTCGGTTCAGGGAGTCATGCCAGCCAGACAGCAGAGATAATGAAACGATTCGAGCCTGTTCTGTTGGAGGAGTGTCCTGATATTCTTCTGGTTGTCGGGGATGTGAATTCTACCATTGCCTGTACCCTGGTTGCCGCAAAAATTGAGTATCCTTCCAACCATAAACGGAGACGTCCTATTATTGTACATGTGGAGGCGGGTCTGCGCTCTTTTGATCGTGATATGCCGGAGGAAGTCAACCGTATCTTGGCGGATTCTATTAGTGACTTGCTCTTTACCACGGAAGAGCAGTGCCTCTCCCATTTGCAAAGGGAAGGGGTGGCAACCGAAAAGGTACATTTCGTTGGCAATGTGATGATCGATACCTTGATGCAGCATGTTAAGAAGGCAGAGCTTTCAACAATCAAGGAGAAACTGAACATAGATAAGCCTTATGCACTAGTCACTTTGCACCGTCCTTCAAATGTTGACCGGCTTGAAACATTGCAGCCTCTTATGGATTGCCTTGAACAGATTGCAAAACTGCAGCAGATTGTCTTTCCGGTTCATCCCCGAACTAAAAATAGTTTGCAAAATTTTGGTCTTTATCAAAGTCTGCAAAATAATACTAACATTATTCTGGCAGCCCCTCTAGGATATCTAGATTTTCTGAAGCTCATTAAAGACGCTACCGTTGTAATAACTGATTCCGGTGGCATTCAGGAGGAGACAACGGTTCTTAAGATCCCCTGTGTAACATTAAGAGAGAATACTGAGCGTCCTGTTACTGTAGATGTTGGCACGAATTATCTCATAGGTACAGAACCAGCCAGAATAATGGAAGCAGTTTCTGCTATTATACAGGGTAATGGCAAGCAAGGTGATATCCCACCGCTTTGGGACGGTCATGCTGGAGAAAGAATTGTTCAGATACTCCTTTCCTCTGCATTATAATATATGTGTCACAAGCGAGTTAAGACATGGGAGTTTCTATGCACATTAGATTAGCTACACCACAAGATAAACTCGAGTGGGACTCTTATGTCGATACAAACTCTGATGTTTCTCCCTACTGCCGTTTTGCCTGGAAGGAGGCTGTTGAACAGGCCTATGGCCACAAGGCATATTATCTACTTGCCGAAGAAGAAAAAAAAATTATAGGGATATTGCCACTGTGTCTTTTTGATATACCTTTTTCAGGGAAATCTTTGGTTTCTTTGCCTTTCTGCGATATTGGTGATGTTTCTACTGATAACGATGATATTCAAAAGGCTTTGCTGGCAGAGGCGATACTCTTGGCGAAAAAGTTTAATGCTAAAGAAGTGGACATTAGAAGTAGTCAGAAAAACTTGATGGGAAATGGTATTTCTAATTGGTATACTAGTGTACAAACTGGAAAAGTACGTATGCTTTTAACAATACCTGGTTCTTCTGAAAAACTCTGGGCTGGCTTTAAGTCGAAATTAAGAAGTCAAGTTCGTAAGGCAGAAAAAAACGGGTTGATCTTTCGGTGGGGAAAGTTGGAAGATTTAAATACTTTTTACCAGGTTTTTAGTCATAACATGCATGCTCTTGGCTCTCCTGTTCATAGTAAACAATGGATCGAGAGCATTCTTACCTACTACGGTAAGAATACTAAAATGGGTTTGGTGTTTAAAGATGATCAGGCAGTGGGATGTGGTATTATCCTTTTTTCAAAGCGTAGAGTAAGTGTTCCATGGGCCTCAACTCTTCGTGAGTTTAATCGTTTATCTCCCAATATGATGTTATATTGGAATTTTTTAAAATATGCAGCGGATAACGATAAAAATATTTTTGATTTTGGTCGATCTACTCCTAACGAGGGAACATATCGATTTAAAAAACAATGGGGTGCAGAGCCTGAACAGCTTTATTGGTATCGCTTAAGCGCAGGACAATTAACAGAGGGCTCTTCTGAGCCTGGTAACAATAGAAAATATTTAGAACAAATTTGGCAGAAGATGCCTTTGGAAGTCGTTAACTTTATTGGACCCAGGGTCAGAAAGTATATAAGTTTGTAAAAAAAAATAAAAGAAATTGAGTAAATAGGTTGACGCAAAAGGGAGTGGGTAGCCATGAATAGAATGTTTAATGTAAGACAGACCTCGTTAAAGCCACTATACCTTGAAACATTTTACATCGTAATATTAGTGAGATAATGGGGCAGTTCGACCATGGTCTCAATGGTTGATATTGGTGTCAGAACCTATCCTCTAATCAATGGGCATTACCAAATGGTTTTTGAGCAAACTCGTTAGCGGTTCACACTGGTCTGATTTTTTCTGGAGTTAACTCGACCACTGGAGATCCTGAGCCTGATTCCTTCGTCCTGTCTGGGATAGGTTTCATGGGATTGTTGGGGGACGATTTAA
>DQVD01000005.1 GCA_015661935.1 Desulfocapsa sulfexigens
AAGAAATCGATGATTCCCCTTCAAATGGTAACATTTTGTGTAACTAACCACTCAGATATAAGCACCCAAATTAACCCTGTTCAGGAAGAAGGGCAGTTCACTGGATAAGTGGATTATCAGAATATTTCTTTGAAAAAACAAGAAATTGTTCTGTAAGGCACTCAAGTACTGCAGAACAGTTTCACACTTTTTATTCTTCCCCTGATTGAAAGATTCATACAATAACGATACAATACATCTTATGATCTATAATAATCTTCTCTTCTTTCTCGTAGCAATATTTCTGTTCACCATGACCAGTGGAACTGAGGCCCCCCTCCTTCCATTTTTGGGATCACTGGTGGTCGTTTCCACACTTCTTTTTATTTTTGACCGTATTGCCCTGCGTCTTTATGCGCGAGTTACCAGAAATGGTTCCGGAGTATATTTTGCTACAGAGAAACGACTCTCATTGCTAGCATTGCTTTTTTATGCAGTAGCTCTTTTTTCCTGTGATATTCATCATTATTTGACCCCACTTTCTCTAGATGGACGGTTTCCCTCCTTCACTAATATCGGCGGCCTTGTCTTCTTTTTCCTTTTTCTGCTCCTGATGTGGCGGCGGGCAAAACCTGCCTACGAGATCATTTTTGAACGTAGTTATACAAATACTGCCTTTCTTATTTCCAACACCAGGGCAAACCTGCCCATTGTCTTTCCCTGGATTTTTCTTTCTCTCGCCAATGATCTTCTGGCCTTACTTCCCTTCCCGGCAGTTAAAACATTCCTCCACTCGGAGATTGGTGAGTATGCTTCCTTTGTTCTCTTTCTCCTTCTGATTCTGATCTTTTTCCCCCCGATGGTGCGACGGCTTTGGGGATGCACTCCTTTTCCCAAAGGAGCATTACTTGATCATCTACAGAGCTTTTTTAAGAGTCAGCGCTTTTCTGCCAGGGTATTTATCTGGCCCCTTTTTGAGGGAAGGGTCATTACTGCCGCTGTCATGGGTATTATCCCCGGACTGCGTTATGTTATGATCACCCCGGCCTTACTTCAGCATTTGTCACTTGAAGAGTTGGATGCTGTTATGGCTCATGAGATTGGTCACATCAAAAGAAAGCATATGCTGCTCTATCTTTTTATTATCTCTGGATTTTCAATTATAGCCGGATTTTTCCTTGAACCATTCACCTTTTTTCTGCTTTCACGAAGCAGTTTTTATGTGCTTCTTGGGTTCAGCGGACTCACTGCGGAAAACCTGCTCACAGTATTTATGGCAATTACTATTCTTGTTTCCATGATCCTCTACTTCCGTTTTTTATTTGGTTACTTTATCAGAAATTTTGAACGTCAGGCTGACCTCCATGTTTTTAAGGCCATTGGCAGCAGTGATTCCATCATTTCAGCATTTGAAAAAATTGCCATACTTTCAGGAAACATCAGAGATCTACCAAGCTGGCATCACTTCGGAATCGGTCAACGGGTAGATTATCTTGAAAGATGTGAGGCAGACAAATCATGGATCATACGCCACAATCGTAAAGTTTGGCTGAGTCTGCTTGCTTATACGGTTCTCATTGCAATCGCTGCTTCCGGACAAAACTTCCTGCCAACGGAATCCTGGAAACAGGGCTATGAGGAAAAGTACACAGAATTTATTCTTGATCAAAAACTACTCCGGGAATCTGACAAGGCCCGGTGGCTCGGAATTACAGGTGATCTGATGCAGCACAAAAAAATGGAGGAAAAAGCCATTGCTGCTTATGACAAGGCCCTGATGCTGGAGCCTTCAAACCCAAAACTGCTCAACAATCTTGCATGGTTGCTCCTAACAAGCGACAACCTTAGTTTACGAGATCCTGAAAAAGCACTCGAACTTGCCCGCCTTGCAGCTATACAAGTACCTGCTGCGTATGTGCTGGACACCCTGGCCACAGCTTATTGGGCTAATGGATTTATACAAAAAGCAATTGAGACGGAAAGACAGGCACTCTTTGCCGACCCTGAGGAGGGTGAGTATTACCGGGCGCAAATTCACAAATTCGGCACAGAAAAATTTATGCCAATAGAATCGAAAGAGGATACAATATGAAAATTCAATGCAGGAGAGACACAAAATGGTGCTATTAGGAGCACATGAATCCGTTGCCGGTGGACTACACCTTGCCTTTGACAGAATACAACAGGTGGGTGGTTCTGCCCTGCAGATTTTCACCCGCAATCAGCGGCAATGGGCGCCTTCTCCGGTAACAGAAGAAGAACAAACACTCTTTAGTGATGCCTGGCAGAAATGCCCGGACATACCCGTTGCCTCACATGCATCCTATCTGGTTAACCTGGCATCGGGAAAGCCTGATCTTGTCAAAAAATCCATTACAGCTTTTGCAGATGAATTGAAGCGTTGTGAATTACTCAATATCCCAATGGTGGTGATGCATCCCGGCTCCCATGGCGGTGATGGTGTGGAAACCGGCATTGCCAGATTTACAGAAAACCTTGATCAGGCGCTCGAACTTGCCGACAACGAGATAACAGTCCTGCTTGAAACCACCGCAGGGCAAGGCACGGGCCTTGGCAGTCGTTTTGAAGAACTTGCAGCAATTATCGAGGGATCAAAATACGAGAAGAAACTTGGCGTCTGCGTTGATACCTGCCATATTTTTGCTGCCGGCTATGACATTCGCAGTATGGAAACGTACCGGGCAAGCATGGCAGAGTTTGACAAACTAATAGGAATAGAACGAATCAAATTCTTCCATCTCAATGATTCAAAAAAAGGACTGGAAAGCAAGGTAGATCGTCATGAACATATTGGTCAGGGTAAAATTGGACTGGAGGGGTTTCGAAATCTCCTGAATGACCCTCGATTTGCCAATCATCCAATGACACTTGAAACCCCAAAAGGAAAAGATCTACAGGAAGATCGGGATAATCTTGCTGTCTTACGGGAGCTTCTTTCCACATAACGTCCATGAAGTGCAATACGAGATATGAAAATTTTCCCTTTTAAAGAATCCACACTCAACTGTGCGCTACAGAGTGTGGTCGGAAAATTTTCATAAAGCTCTTCTCTATAATCAGCGCCACAGCTCCGACAACTCCTCCGGTAAGCAACTCACCTAAAACACTTGGCATAAAATGCAAGGCATCATAAATTGGATGCACATTGTGCATAAAAATACCACCTGCAACAAGAAGCATGGCTAAGGTTCCAATTACAGTCAGAGCACGAATAATCAGGGGGAGTGCCTGAACAAGGAGCCCGCCGGCTTTACTCATTAATTTTCGACTGTCACCAGCCATTTCAATAAGCTTAAAGCCCACATCATCCAGCCGTATTATCAAAGCTACAATGCCATACACACCAACAGTGGCTATTAATGCTACAATTGAAACAACTACAATTTGTATCGCCAGACTCTTCTCAACCACAGTTCCAAGGGCAATAACGATGATTTCAATTGAAAGAATAAAATCGGTGAAAATTGCTGATTTTACTTTTTTCTTTTCTATTTCCAGTAGCTCTTCTTCTGGTAAGTTTTGTATGGTTTCTACTTTCTTTTTATGACCATGCGGAAAAAGATATTCGTATATTTTTTCGGCTCCTTCAAATGCCAGATATATTCCTCCAAGAATTAAAATTGGTACAATGATCCATGGCGCAAAAGCGCTCAGTAAAAATGCAAAGGGAAGGATCATCAGCTTATTTAAAAAAGATCCTTTGGCGATAGCCCACAATACTGGAATCTCACGTGACGCTACAAAACCGGAGGCCTTTTCTGCGTTCACCGCAAGATCATCCCCCAGAACTCCTGCCGTTTTTTTTGTAGCAATTTTAGTCATTGCTGCGGCGTCATCTAAAAGCGATGCGATATCATCAAATACTGCAAAAAAACCTGTTGCCATAATTTTATCCCTTAAGCTCCCCTGTAAATGTTATTTTTGACACCATTCATAGGCATTCCGAAACATCTGCATCCATGGTGATACTTGCAGATCTTTCATATCTTCAGGCAGATAATGTGCCTGCCAGGCAAGGAAAACCCGCTCTGGATGAGGCATCATGGCAAGATGCCGCCCATCAGGGGAACAGAGTCCTGCCAGACCATCGGGCGAGCCATTTGGATTATAGGGATAGGATTCTGTTGCGTTTCCATCATCATCCACATAACAGAGTGGAGCCAGATTTTCTGCAAGCACTCGTTCTTTTATTGCACTATCCGGAAAGGAAAGATGCCCTTCACCATGATCCACGTGAATACCAAACACAAGACCTTCCATGCCTTTCAACATGAGCGCAGGGCTTTTTCCAACTTTTACCGTACTCCAGCGGGACTCAAAGCGACCCGAAAGATTATGCACAAAGCGAGGCTGTTTTTCTGCCTCGATGTCCTGCCAGGGAACCAGACCAAGGAGGCCAAAGAGCTGGCAGCCGTTACAAATTCCAAGGCTGAAGGTATCCGACCGCTCGTAAAATTCCCGGAACATCTTTTTTAGTGTATCATTGAATCGGATGGTGGCAGCCCACCCCTTGGCGGATTCCGGCACATCGGCGTAGGAAAACCCTCCGACTGCGGCAAGGCCTCTAAAATCATCGAGGGTAATCCGGCCTGCAAGGAGATCACTCATGGTGATATCCCAGGGTTCAAAACCTGCTGCATAAAAAGCTGAACTCATTTCACGATCGGAGTTGGAACCTTCATCGCGAAGGATGGCAACTTTGGGTTTATCTGTTTTGGCGAGGAGTTCTGCCGGTGCTGGCTCGGGAGTAAAACTGAGAGTATATGTAGGCCCTCTACGATCATAACAGTTTTTCTTTTCCTGATCCGCACAATCCGGATTTATCTGAAGTCGTTCAAGCTGGTAGCTTGTCTCTTCCCAGGTCGCGCGCAGCTTTCGCATATCCTCATCCAGCACGGTTTCTCCGTTTATCCGGATCCGGATCTGTTTCTCTTCTGTACTTCGTCCAATAAGCACGGAAGCCACATTATGATCTGTAAAGACTTGCTGTAAAGTATTCAAATTTTCATCACCACATTCAATAACCAGCCCAAGTTCCTCGGAGAACAAGGTTGCCAGTGATGAATCAGTTGATTGCAAATCAAGATCCAAACCACAGTTTCCTGAAAATGCCATTTCAAGAACCGTGGTAATCAGCCCTCCGTCACTTCGATCATGTCCTGCCGCAAGCAAGTCTTTTCCAATGGCCTCCTGAATCGCCAGAAAGGCAATCTTCACAACTTCCGGATCATCCATATCCGGGCAATCATTACCCAGGCTGGATCTGGTCTGGGCCAATGCCGAACCACCCAACCTGTTTTTTCCATTGGCAAGATCAATAAAGAGCAGCGATGAGCTGCCGGCTCGTTTCAGGTCAGGTGTAACAACCTTATTGATATCACTCATGGCTGCATAGGCAGATATAACGAGTTCACGGGGTGATTTAACTGTTTCATCCCCCACCATGGTGGCCATGGAAAGGCTGTCTTTTCCGCCATCAACAGCCATACCAACGGCTATCATGGCATCACACATGCCTTTGACAGCATCAAAAAGAGCCGCACCTTCACCTGGCAGCTTAGGGGCCCACATCCAGTTGGCAGAACATTTAACCTGTTCCAGGTCATCAATGGCCGCCCAGACAAGATTGGTAAGAGATTCTCCCACCGCCATTCGGGCACCTTTTGCGGGATCAACAAGCATCTTGATTGGTTGTTCACCGATGGCAGTTGCACCGCCACTGATACTAAAATGGGACTGAGCAACCACTGCCACATCACTCACTGTAAGCTGCAATGGACCACAGCATTGCTGCTGAGCAATAAGTCCGGTGACAGCTCGATCAACTTTATTCGTTAGAAAGCGCTTAGAGCCAACAGAAACCAGTCGCAACACATCGTGAAGAGCGTTAGCCACACTTAAGTCATCGGGCAGTTCCAAAGGATTCAGCTGGAGGTTGGAACGATTGTCTTCAAAGGTTTTCACCGGGATATCGCCTAGCAGTTCCGAAAGGTCTATATCCACAGGCGTGGAACCATCAAGCTCGTCACGCACCACAAACTGCAGATCTCCGGTTACCTCACCAAGCACTTCGCAACCGACTTTTTCACGCTCACAGATTGCCTGAAACTGCTCAATATTTTCAGGACTGATCAGAAAACCATTTCGTTCCTGATACTCCGCCACATAAATTTCAAGCACCGACATGGTGGGATCACCAACCCGCATTTTACGAATTTCAATATACCCGCCGGAATGCTCAACAAGCTCTTTCAAAACATTGGCAGGCCCGCCGGCACCCTGATCATGGATAACATCGATGATGGTTTTATCACCCATCTCATTGCAGGCGCGAATGACACGGTTCATCTTCTGTTCCATCTCCGCGTCACCTCGCTGCACGGCATTGAAATCCAACTCAGAGGCGTTTTCACCCTGAAGCATGGAAGATGCAGCGCCACCACCAAAACCAACCCGGTAGGCCGGGCCGCCCACCTGGACAATTTTCATACCTTTTAGTTCTTTATCTTTATCCGTATGCCTGTCATCAATCTGCCCAATACCGCCAGTGAACATGATAGGCTTTAGAAAGCCCCAGCGTTCACCATTTTCAAGACGCAAATCAAAGGAACGGGTAAAACCCTGAATCATGGGTTCACCAAACTTATTACCGTAGTCGGAAGCACCGTTGCTGGCCTCAATCTCTATATCGAGTGCCGATGCCAGATTTTCAGGACATTGATAGGAATTTTCCCAGGGAAGGGTGTACCCGGGAATATGAAGATTCGCAACACAGTAACCGGTGGTTCCGGCTATAACAAAGCCTCCTTTTCCGGTTGCCTGGACGTCCCGGA
>DQVD01000141.1 GCA_015661935.1 Desulfocapsa sulfexigens
ACGGTGATGAAACATAAGGCAAAGAAGGTACGTCGCCTGTATCATGGCAAAGTTATAACAGGATTTGCCGGAGCTACAGCAGATGCCTTTACACTTTTTGATTTGCTGGAACAGAAGCTTGAGCAATATAAGGGGAACCTTATGCGTGCCGCTGTGGAGCTTGCCAAGGAATGGCGAACCGATAAAATGCTGCGCAGGCTGGAAGCCATGCTGGTTGCAGTGGATAAGGAGTATTCATTGCTTCTTAGTGGAACAGGTGATGTTATAGAGGCTGATAATGGTGTTCTTGCAATTGGCTCTGGCGGACCTTATGCCCAGGCGGCAGCGTTGGCATTAATAGAAAATTCCGATCTTGATGCCGAAGAAATATGTCGTGCTTCAATGACCATTGCTGCTGATATCTGCGTTTTTACCAATCATTCCATTGTAATCGAAAAAATCGAAAAGACAGACGAAAGAGAAAATAGAAAATGATACCCACACAATCCTTAACTCCCAAAGATATTGTTGCAGAACTTGATAAATACATTGTTGGTCAGTCAGATGCTAAACGCTCAGTAGCCATTGCTCTACGAAATCGCTGGAGGCGGCATCAGGTTCCTTCTCCGTTAAGAGAAGAAATTGCACCTAAAAATATAATCATGATCGGTCCCACAGGTGTGGGAAAGACTGAAATTGCAAGACGCCTTGCCACGCTTGCTCAGTCTCCTTTTTTCAAAGTTGAGGCCTCAAAATTCACTGAAGTTGGTTATGTGGGCCGGGATGTGGAGTCCATGATCCGCGATCTTGTTGAGATTGCAATCAGCATGGTCAAGGAGGAGGAAAGGAATCTCCTTGAAGGACTTGCTGAGGTAAATGCGGAAGAACGAATTCTTGATATTTTGCTACCTCCCGTAAGTGTTCCTTCCGGTACATCCGATCCTGATGGTATGCCTTCTTTTACTATGAACCAGGACAGTGACGGATCCGCATTGATTTTACCTGAAAAGGATCAGCCGGAAGATTCAACCCGTGAGAAGTTTCGGGAAATGCTGCGTCAGGGAAAGCTTGATGATCGTGAAATCGAACTTGATCTTGAAGAATCCCGCTCCACGCCAATGATTGAGATTATGACCACATCCGGCATGGAGGATATGCAGTCCAATCTTCAGGATGCTTTCAGTAAAATATTTCCCAAAAAGAAAAAGAAACGGAAAATCAAAGTTCCTGATGCTCTTAAAGGATTGACCCAGGAGGAAATGGATCGACTGATTGATATGGATAAGGTGATAAGTGAAGCTCTTCGGCGTACCGAAGAATCCGGCATTATTTTTCTCGATGAAATTGATAAAGTTGCTTCCCGCAGTTCAGGCGGGCATGGTCCCGAGGTATCCAGAGAAGGTGTACAACGCGATTTGCTTCCCATTGTTGAAGGCTCAACTGTTACTACTAAATATGGAATGGTGAAAACCGATCATATCCTGTTTATTGCCAGCGGGGCTTTTCATACGTGTAAACCTTCCGATCTAATCCCTGAGCTTCAGGGAAGATTCCCAATCCGGGTTGAACTCAACTCCCTAGGGAAAAATGAATTTGTACGTATTCTTACAGAACCTAAAAATGCCCTTGTGAAACAGTATATAGCAATGATGGCCACTGAGAATGTAGAACTTGTCTTTGAAGATGATGCCATTGATGAACTTGCAGGGATAGCTGTTGAAGTTAATGAAAACACAGAAGAAATAGGCGCAAGGCGTCTGCATACAGTTATGGAACGGGTTCTTGATGAACTTTCTTTTGATGCGAGTGAACGAGAGACGGAGCGTTTTGTGGTCACTGCCGAGTATGTGAAGAAACAGCTTCAGGATGTGGTTGAAGACAGAGATCTCAGCCGTTTCATACTTTAATTAATATTATTTAGGAATAACCGGAATGCGCTATACTGATCCTGATTTAAATTATTGCCCTCAATGTGACGAAGAGTATCGCGAAGATTTTTACACCTGTGCAGCATGTAATATCTCTTTAATTCCCGGCACTGAAAAACTTGCCATGGAAGAGGCCGCCAAAAACAAACTTGCCGCAAGGTCCATGGATATTTCGCCAGATGACGAGCTGGTAAATATCAGGAAAGGTGCTTTGGGCGAAATGAAACAGCTTCAGGCGGTACTGGGTGCTGCCAATATTCCCTCGCTGCTTGCGGGGGATGCAAGTAGTTGCGGTAAAGGCTGTTGCGGCACGGATATGTACCTGCAGATAAAAATATCAGATGGAAAAGATGCCACGGAGATACTGGCGAAGGAGTTTGAAAAAACCACTGCTCTCAGCTCACATGATCTCAGTAATGCCCATGCGGTTTTTGATACAGGGGTTGCAAAGTCCAATTGTCCTGCCTGTGGGTGTAGCTTTTCCACAAGCTCTTCCACATGCCCCGATTGCGGCCTGTGTTTTTAGTAAATTTCTGGCTAGCACCTCATGATCGTTCATTCTGGGCTGCTTGCATATAACTGCATATGCGGCGCAGCCCCGAATGAACGATCCTGAGGCACTATCCAGAAATTTACCTGAGTTTTCTCTGTCCTCTGGTTCCCACGCTCCTGCGTGGGAAGGTATTCATTTATGTATTGGAAAAACAAAGTTTCTGTGTGAATCATTCCCGGAAGTGGATAC
>DQVD01000182.1 GCA_015661935.1 Desulfocapsa sulfexigens
AGAGCCGCAGATAAGAGATAGTTCGCGAGAACGTATCAATTAATTCATTGATATCACGATATTTCTCGTCTATATTTTTCATAAGTCTATGGTATCAATTTTTCCGTAGTGGCCTGCATCATTGACTTTGATGACAAGGACTAATATATTAGCACCTCTTACCCTGATTATATGTTTTTCGCCAGCAGTTATTTCTTCTGCCGGCACGGACAACAACAAAATGACAACTGGTTTAAACAGATGCTAACCCTGGGAATTGAAAGCTCCTGCGATGATACTGCTGCTGCGGTATTACAAAATGACAGTACCCTTCTCTCTTCTGTGCTTACCAGTCAGGATCAGATCCATACCCGCTTTGGCGGCGTGGTTCCGGAACTTGCATCACGTTGTCACCTCGAATCCATTGTTCCTGTTGTAAAGGAAGCATTAAAACGTGCAAGCGCAACTTTAACTGACCTTGATCTCATCGCCGTAACCCAGGGGCCTGGACTTATGGGATCACTTCTGGTCGGATTTTCTTACGCCAAGGCATTATCCTATGTAAGCAAAATCCCTTATGTGGGAGTGGATCATATGGCAGGTCATATTCTTTCTGTTTTTCTGGAAGAGGACAAACCCGACTTTCCTTTTATTGCACTCGTGGTTTCCGGAGGTACAAGTTCCATTTACCGGGCGGATAGCTTCACCAAATTCACCCTTCTTGGCAGAACACGCGACGATGCGGCAGGAGAAGCATTTGATAAGGTAGCAAAACTCCTTGGTTTCCCCTATCCCGGAGGCCCTGTAATTTCGCGTGAGGCACAATCCGGTGACAGCAAAGCCATTCAATTCCCTCGTTCCTGGCTCGAAAAAAACTCACTTGACTTTAGTTTTTCAGGACTCAAAACATCAGTACTCAATCATTGCAACAGGGAAAAGCAGAAAAACAATCCTCTTCAGTTAGCTGATATCTGCGCATCGTTTCAGGAAGCTGCAGTTGAGGTGCTTGTGGAAAAAACGATTCTTGCAGCTTCACAGCAAAACATTCAAAGAATAGTTCTGGGAGGAGGGGTTTCATCCAACCCACGCCTCAGACAACTAATGGAAAAACGTTGTAATAAAGAGCAGAAAGAACTCTATATTCCACGCCCTGCCTTTTGCACAGACAACGGTGCCATGATCGCACTTGCAGGTGTTCATTCCCATCGCGAGAACTCCGGTTTTTCCTACGACCAGGATGTTTACAGTCGTTCTGCTCTATAAAATAAGATATGAACCCAAAACGAACAGCCAAATATTATTACATCAAATTTACCAGGCTGCAGGGAGACCCACAATCCCTTGCCTTTGGCACAGCCATAGGCACATTTTTGGGCGTCATCCCCATTACTCCTTTTCATACCATTGCCGTTGTTAGTGCCACCTTTATTACCCGTACTTCCACCATCGCCGGATTTCTTGCAACTCTTATTGTTTGCAATCCACTGACCTATATCCCACAATATTATTTTTCAATACTAATCGGCAATATATTAACTCCCTACAATTTTACATGGGAACGAATGAAAGCAGTACTTAATATCCTGCTAGCAAAACCCGGATTTATGGAATCAATGAAGATTCTTGGAGGAATTGGATATGAAGCTGTAATTGTTTTACTTGTTGGAGGATCAGTTCTAGCAATCCCCTTCACCATTGCCAGTTATGGTTTATCCCTGCGCCTATTTATTAAAATTAAAGAACAAAGAAGAAAAAAACATATTTTATGAGATTATTACGGCTGCAAAGACCACCACAATGCATTGCCTTTTATGAACCGACTTGAATCACACATTGCATATTAACAAGCAGATTGAATGAATTTTACACGGCTGAAACAATACTACTATCTCAAGTTCCTGAGAATTAAAGGCGAGCCACGCGACATTGCTCTGGGAGCCTGTATTGGTGCAATGATAGGCACCATGCCGGTAATGCCTTTCCATACCATTGGTATCATCGCCACATGTTTCCTTACACGAACATCAGCCATGGCAGGGCTTTTCTCCAGCCTCGTAATCAGCAACCCCTTCACCTATATTCCGATTTATTACATCAGTATGGTGATCGGAAATTTTATTACACCCTACGAAGTCAGCTGGACAAAAATCCATCGCATCCTTGATGTTATTATTTCAGGCCATGGTTTTAAAGAATCTGTTCAAATTCTTTCCAGTCAGGGTTCTGAGCTTATCATCGTTATGATGAGCGGGGGGCTGGTGCTTGCCATCCCCACTGCGGTTGTCTGGTATGTTTTCACTCTGCGACTTTTTCTTAAAATTCGAGAAAAACGTCGGCAGAAACATATTCTTCGTGAAAAAAAGAAAAAATTGAAAAAGAAGAAAAAACTATGACCCGCTACGGTGCAACTCGACAATCCCTGCAGGATGAAAACCTTGCTCCCAAAAAACAGCTTGGCCAGAATTTCCTGATTCATAAGGCAACTGCTGCTGCCGTTGCCGGCTGCGGGAAAATACATTCTGATGATATTATTATTGAAGTTGGCGTAGGTCTTGGCGCACTCACCCAGCCCATCGCAGAACAGGCAGAACATGTTTTTGGGCTTGAAGTGGATGGTGGAATTGTTCGATTCCATAAAAAGAAAAATGATCTTCCTGAAAATGTAACACTCTTGCACCAGGATATTTTAAAGGCAGACTTTGAGGAGTTGTATCGGCTCAGTAAGGGGCCTTTAAAGATCATGGCAAACCTCCCCTACTCCATATCCAATCCTTTTTTATTTAAACTCATTGAACATCAGGAAAAAATTGCCTGGGCCACAATCATGCTGCAAAAAGAAGTGGCTGATCGTTTAACGGCTGCCCCTTCTACAAAACAGTACGGAATCCCAACGGTACTTTTAAAAAGCTGTGCCACGGTAAAATCACTGCTTACCCTAAATCCTGCTGAATTTCATCCCCGGCCCAAGATTGATTCTGTAGTTGTTCGTATTGAGTTTTGTGATCCGGAAAAAGTTGCAGGGAGAGTATATGACAAATTCCTTTTTCAGAAAATTGTACGAGCGGCCTTCAGCCAGCGTCGGAAAACCCTTTTAAACACTCTTACTGCTGGAGGATTTTTCAGAACTCTTAGTGACGGTGATAAGAAACTTGCAAAACAACTTACCAAAGATGCCATTATTGAGGCAGATATTGCACCAGGTGCACGAGCTGAAGTTTTAGAGCTTGGGCAGTTTATTGATCTGACACTGGCTTTTTCCTTGAAACTCTCAAATACCCCATCGTAAGGGTTCGGAAAGAAATAACCTGGAAATTTTCGGTCGTAAATGTGCTGCAGGTTCAGTCGTTTGTATGTCTCTGTAACCGCAGCATAGCTCGGCTACGTTAGGATTACAGAGACTTGCAAACGACTGAGAGGTAAGCGGGGTACGAGACTCCGTGTGGTACAGTTACGAATTGAAAAATCCAGGTTATTTCTTTCCTAAGCCTAAGGTTCACTCCATGCAAAATTTCGTATTTCACAATCCGACCAAAATCCTATTTGGAAAAAACAGTGTTCCGTCTATTGGTGCAGAGACCGTACTCTTTGGAAAAAGAGTACTTCTGGTGTACGGCACAGGATCCATCAAAAAACATGGTCTTTATGATCAGGTTGTACAATCACTTCTGGCTGCCGATGCTACTATCACAGAACATGGTGGAGTACAATCCAACCCTCTCCTCTCCCATGTTCACGAGGGGATAACACTTGCCAAAGAAAACAACTGTGAAGTTGTCTGTGCAGTTGGTGGAGGTTCTGTAATTGATGAAGCAAAAGCCATTTGTGCGGGGACTCCTGTTCAGCATGATGTCTGGAAATTTTTTACCGGCAAAAAAAGTATCAAAAAAACCCTGCCGCTCACCACAGTACTCACCCTTGCAGCAGCCGGATCTGAAATGAATTCGGGGATGGTTATCACAAACGATGCAACATCACAAAAATTTGGCTTTGGTAACAAACAACTCTTTCCAAAAACATCTATCCTGGATCCCAGTGTCACCTGCTCGGTACCGGCAGATTACACAGCATATGGTGCAATTGATGCAGTCTCGCATGTATTGGAATGTTATTTTACCACAACAGATCCTTACACTCCGGTTCAAGACAGACTTATGGAAGGGCTTGTAATTAACGCCATGGAAAGCTGTAACAGGGTTTTAGCCAAACCTGACGATTACCACGCAAGAGCAGATCTCATGTGGACTACCACTCTTGCATTAAATGGTCTCACAAGTTCGGGTCTTGGGAAGGTTGGATTTCCCATGCATATGATCGAACATAGCCTTTCAGCATTTTATAATGTTCCCCATGGTGCAGGGCTTTCTGCTGTAATTCCCGGTTGGATGCGATTTAATGCAAGGCTTCAACCTGAACGATTTGCCCAATTTGCAGAACGGGTTTTTAATATACATACAGGAAATGTAGAAGAGAAAGCAAAACAAGGAATAGACGCTCTTACCGGTTGGTTCAGTGAGGTCAAGTCACCTACTAGTATCACAGCATTGGATATTCCGGGTACAGATATTCCAAGGATTGCCGCAAACGCAATGACTCTTGCCAAAGTATGGCGGATGCGGGAGTATACAGAAGAAAAAATTGAAGCAATCCTGAATGATTGTGTATAAAAATAGTAGTTATTGAGGTAATATTCGAGTTGCAACGCATATTCCCATTCAGCTTCCGTGGGCACACTTCGTGAAGTTTCCCATCACCATCCCGGCCTTTCTCCGATAATGAACTGCCCATCTGATAACAATCTCCTTTCACATACACAAACTCCATACCTGTGATCGGTTCTCTCCAGCTGTCGCCCTGCAACGGCCCTGACGATACACTTATTTTTCCCAGATGAACAGGAACTGTAACATCTTCACCTGCAGCCGGTTCAACAATACGGGTTTTTGTTACATAGCCTGTCTGTGACACTTCCACCTTATAGCTTCCTGCATCCAGCTCCATACCCGCTTGATAGCGGGGAACTATATTCAAAATCCGAATCGTAATACCATTTTGGAAGTGCAGATTCCACTTAAGGGAGTGGTGCTAAAATTGGGGTTAAGCGCAATCAAAAAATAAATTTGCCCCCCCTTTTCAAAGTGTCTTCATTTGGATCCAAAAAATGGCATCAATTTTTGAAGACTCTCTTTTACGGTTTTTTGGTCTTTAGAAGCTAGACCGCCTGTTTTTTTTATAATAAGACGGCCGTCTAACGTGAAGAGTTTCA
>DQVD01000181.1 GCA_015661935.1 Desulfocapsa sulfexigens
GAACATAACGAGTTATGTGACCAACAAACAACGCAGAAGACGGAGGTAAGCGGGCTTGTGAGACTCCGAAAAAGGCCATTAAATTTGTTCAGTTTATTTCGTGTACGTTCCTTAGCGGCGGTTCATGACAACATCAATCAGGCTGGTATCCAGTTCATTTTCTTTGCAAGGTTCTTTTTGCTGTAATGGCAGGGTGATGATGAATTTTGCGCCCTGATCGGGTATACCTTCAGCTGTAATTGTTCCATGGTGTCGGTCAACAATTTTTTTGCATATTGAAAGCCCAATACCGGTTCCCTGGAATTGTTGTCTTGTATGGAGTCGCTGGAAAATATCAAAAATAACTTTCCGGTACTCTTCTTTAAACCCAATACCATTGTCTTCTATGCTAAAGCGGATATAGGTCTGGTTATCATATTGCTCAGGAAATTTGATACGTTTTATTGTGATTTCCGGACTGCGCTTCTGGTGATAATACTTCAGGCTGTTGCCGATTATATTCTGGAACAGTTGTCTTATTTGCAGGGGATCTGCTTCTATTGCTATCAGATCGTTGTCAATATGAATAGAGGCATGGGTTTGCTCAATTTTAACGGCCAGATCATCGAGTACAGAGTTCATGATTGCTTTTAATTCCACCTGCTCAAATGAAATGGCCTTGCTGCTGACTCTGGAATAGGTGAGCAGGCCATCAATGAGATTCTGCATTCGATTGCTGGAGCTTTCAATCCGTTCCAGATAGCGTACTCCTTTTTCAGGAAGATTGTCTGCGCATTTAGTTCGAATTCTGTCACTAAATGTCTGGATGAGCATCAGGGGTTCTTTCAGATCATGGGATATGACATGGGCAAAATCTTCAAGTTCCATGTTCCTTGCCCTCAGATGTTCAGCGGTTGCTGACAGGGAGTCTTCAATTCTTTTCCAGCTACTGATATCTCGTGTAACTTCTATTATTCCAGTCAGTTTCCCGCCTGGTTCCCTGAACGGTGTTGCTGTGACTATGCAGCGGATCACTTTTCCATCAGTGCGAATTTTCTGTACTTCAATTTCTACTCGTTCAGCTCCCCGGATTATCCGAGCAAGTGGGCACTTATCTGTGTGGCAGGGTTTACCGGAAAAGACCTCATAGCATTTTCGTCCCTGAATTCCCTCGATTGATTTTCCCGTGAGCTTACAGTAAGCACGGTTTGCACGGATTACATTGAAGTCTCTGTCTATTACATGCATTCCGTCCGGAGCACTATTAAAGATCTGGATAAATTCATCGTTAATGGAAATCAGTGAAGCCTCAATTCTCTGTTGTTCCTTAATCCTGCTATCAAGAATTTCATTGGTTTCGCGCAGTTCCACTGTGCGGTCATCTACAATGATTTCCAGATTTTCCTTGACGGAGATAAGCTCTTTTTCTGTCTGCTTTCTTTCCTCAATTTCTCTTTCGAGTTGCCTGTTACTCTTAAGGATGCTTCTTCTGCTCTGGGCCAGGCGTCCACCAAAAAACAGGATTCCCATAACACCTGTCATGGCCACAAAGAGATGACTGAGAATGAGTGGCCAGGGGGATCTATGAAATGGAATGGGAAGGCTTACGGAAAGAGCTCCTCGAATATTCCCTTTAGGCTGATCGGAAGCTGCGTGACAGGGAGAACAGGATTTTTGGTATGGAAGTGGAGCCATGTAGTGATAGATTTCCTCACCATCTTCCTGGGCGAATCTGCTCTCTTCAAGGCTTCCCAGAGCAAATGCTTCAAGCCATGGGACTTCCCATGGATACGGTTTGTTTCCAGGGCGCAGCGGGGTCAGGCTGGTAAGATGAAATTTGACCTGTCCCTTCTTTTGGCTGATTTCGGCAATTTGCCTGGTCATGTAAGACGGGTTTACCAGTGTGAGCATGTTCCCGTATTCATCACGAATAAATTGATTTTCTTTTGGGAGATATGGGTTGGGGGGGCTGAGATTCGTGGAATATACATAAACACCGCCATGCATAAGGTTCCATTGTCTGGATGTAATGATTTGTTCGAAGAAAGCGCGGGCAGTGACTTTTGCAATGGAGTTTTTTTCACGGACATCATCCACGGTGTTCCATATCCATGACGTTGCAACAGCCAGGAGCCAGATGGAAACAGCAAAAAGACGATAGTGTGAAAAGAGTGTGGTCATACAACTTGAGTGATAAAGGGTGTCTACCTCAACGTCGTACTATATCAGAAAAGGCAGGTTTTATTTTGTAACTCTTTCAGGAAGACCTTTTCGTTCTCAGAGTAGTCAACTGGAACTTCTATAAGATGGACTCCCGGTTTATTGAGACAATCACTTAACTGACTGGTGAATGTGTCATTTTCAGTGATTTTATATCCTTTTGCTCCATAACTCTCAGCGTATTGTATAAAATTTGGGTTGGCAAAATCAAGGCCAAAACCAGGAAAACCCATTCCTCTTTGTTTCCACTTGATCATCCCGTAGCCATTATCGCGTAAAACGATAATTATGAGATGCAGATCAAGACGAACTGCAGTTTCGAGTTCCTGGGAATTCATCATAAATCCACCGTCTCCGCAGACTGCGATAACCTGCTTTTCCGGATGGACCAGTTTTGCTCCGATGGCAACCGGAAGTCCTGCCCCCATAGTTGCCAGAGCATTGTCGAGCAGTAAAGAATGGGATTGGGTGGCTTTATAATTTCTTGCAAACCAGATCTTGTACATTCCGTTGTCTAAAGAGATAATGGAGCTGTCGGCAACTGTCTTTTTGATGTCATTGACGATACGCTGTGGTGTGTTGGGAAAGCAGTCGTGTCCCTGATCCTGAAAGACATGTTCATTTATTTCTTTTTGAATGCGATGGAAAAAGTCATTGTTGACACGTTTCATACCGGACAAGGCATCTTTTAATGCAAGAAGGGAATGGCCGATGTCTCCAAGTACTTCATGCTGTGGAAAATACACTTCGTCAATATCAGCTGGAGCAAAATGGATGTGAATAACTTTCATTGTACCGCTGTTCATGAAAAAAGGTGGTTTTTCAACAACGTCGTATCCAATGTTGATGATCACATCGGCTCGATCAATGGCACAGTGAATATAATCATGGTCGGATAAGGCTGCTGTTCCTAGGCAGTTTGGAGAGTGCTCATCCACTACCCCTTTTCCCATCTGAGTGGTGAAAAAGTAGAGTCCTGTAGCCTGAATCAGCTCTTTGGCCAGAGGGCAGATATGATTTCTATTAGCTGCGGCACCAAATAATATGAGAGGATACTTGGCTTCTCTGATTAATTGTGCGGCTTGGAGGATGGCTTCCGGATTAGCGATTGGAAAGAGGGGAGTATTTTTAGGGAAAGGAATACAGTCTATTTCTTCTGCGGCAATGTCCTCCGGCAACTCCATATGCACCGGGCCCGATTTTCCATTTACGGCAATTCGAAACATATCTCGAATCATGGCCGGGATTGTTCCGGCATTCACAACTTGTTTGGTGAATTTGGTGAGTGGTTCCATCATACTGACCACATCAAGAATCTGAAAACGTCCCTGTTTACTCTTTTTGATTGGTTTCTGACCTGTGATAAAGAGAACTGGCATGCCGCCAAGCAGACAATAGGAAACAGCTGTTACGAAATTGGTTGCACCGGGGCCAAGGGTTGAAAGACACACCCCGGGGTTTCCTGTGAGTCGTCCGTAAGTGGCAGCCATAAATCCGGCTGCCTGTTCATGTCTGGTCAGGATCAAGCGAATCTTTGATGTGCGCAGGGCTTCCAGAAATGCAAGGTTCTCTTCTCCAGGGATTCCGAAAACAGTTGTAACACCTTCATTTTCCAGGCATTGAACCAGAAGTTCTGCTCCGTTCATGATATCCTCTTTATTAATAGTTTTCTTGATTATTTATTTCCGAATCCTTAAGGTCCATAATATATCGGGAAGTATTTTCAGGTGCGGTTCCTGGGAACACTTATAACACCATCATCATGATACCCATTCCAGTGAGAAAGGCAAATATGATTTGTAAATAACGATCCCGGGGGATTTTACCATAACAGGTAGTCCCTAGGACTGTACCTAGCAAGACAAAAGGCGCCGAGATCATAAAATAGGTGAAAATCTCAATGGTTGTCAGACCATTAATTGCGTGCACTGCGGCTATCAGATAGGAATTGAAGAGGAAAAATCCACTTAGTGTCGCCTTAATAGTATCTTTTTTCCAATCACTCATGGCGGTATAAATGATAGTCGGTGGCCCGCCAGCACTGAAAGCAGCGCCAATTGCACCTGATAGAAAACCTGCGAACCAGGACCATCCTTTATGAAGTTTTCTGGTTTTGGGCTTTGTAAACAGACTAAAAAGTGAATACGCAATTAATAGGCTCCCAAGGCTTACCCGAATAATGGTGGAATTTACCTGTTTAAGGATCGTAGAACCCACAATGATTCCAGGAACAGCTGCTACACAAAGGGGAAGAATTTTCTCTATCTCAAGATGTTTGCGCATTTTTAAAGAGAGGTAGGTTGTAATTACCAGAGAGTTTAATATGCAAAGAGGAACTGCAGCCTTGATATCGATTACAAGACTGAGCAGGGGGATGGCTACAAGTGCAGATCCAAAACCGCTAACGCCTTGGACAAATCCTGCCAGTAGAAAAATAATGCTGATAAATAAAGGGATGAGCATGGTTATAATTTCCTTGAATAGAATCACTGTTCTGTATACATTTTTCTGGGAGGCTGTCCTAAAATGGCCTATTTTCCCAACTCTTCAGTGTTTTTGAAAAATAATGTTTGGTATGTCAACTATATGGTTGCGCTTATTTTTCAAAAATACTTCGATTCGGGAAGAAATACCTGTTTCTTAACGACTCCTTGGCAAGGTTATTATACCGTTTTTCTTATTTTAGATACAGCATGGTTTTTGCTGTAAGGTTTGAAAGTTGATCATGATAGATGTTGAACAAACGAGTAAAGACACAGCTCCTTTTCAGTCAGAATGCAATACTGCTCATTTTTTTGCTGGTGGCGGGCGTGGGGAAATTTTAAAAGATATTCAGAATGCTCTCACTGATAAAACAGAACTTGTTACTTTGATTGGTGCAGAAGGCAGTGGGAAAACCATGCTCTGTAAAATGCTGCAGGAGCAGTGGAATACAATGCATAAAGTCATCTTTATGTCTTCTGTTGTTGAATCATTCGAGGATGTCGCTCGTGTGGCTGCGCAGGAATGTAAACTGGAATACCCGGTTGATGCAACCAGGGCTGATGCAAAAAAGATTTTTCTGAATCTGGTGAAGTTACTGCAAAGCAAAGGTTTGAGTCTTCTGCTGATTTGTGATGAAGCTGAAAATATGTATCTGGCAACTCTTGAACGAATTCGAAAAATTCTGGATGATGTGACTGCTCAGGGTGGCGGCTTGCAGGTGCTTCTTGCAGGAAGAAAAAGTCTTAAAGGGAATTTGAGGCAACTGGATCTCTGTGATTTCGCGCCAATTGTTGATAGACAGTTTTTCCTTTCAACACTGGATGATAATGAAACCTGGAGTTACCTGAATTTTTGTGTCCAGAGCTATCGAGGAACAGAAGAGAAGGAGGTCTTCACAAAAGAGGCTGCCGCCAAAATTGCCTCAATGAGTAAGGGCAATCTGCGGATGATTAATATGTATGCGGATGAATCATTGCAGTCTTCCAGTGACGAGACTTCGTTTCTTGTTCTTTTGGATCATGTGAAGGATGGTGAGGTAGATAATGATCTGATTGATTCAGGTTCCGGTTTATTTTCACAACTGCCCTTTTTGCCGAAATATATTTTGGGGGGAGTGCTTCTCCCCGCCCTTTTTGTGATGATATTTTTAAGTAGTGCCGGC
>DQVD01000429.1 GCA_015661935.1 Desulfocapsa sulfexigens
GTTGCAAAGGAATTTACCTGGGCGGGGGATATCCTGAACTCCATGCTGAAAAATTAAGTGCAAATAAAGCGATGCTTGCAGCAGTACATGGTTTTGGAGAATCAGATGGCATAATATATGGGGAGTGTGGCGGGTTTATGTATTTGTGTGAGCGAATCCTTAACCTGAATGGGCAATCGTACACAATGAGCGGTCTGTTTCCATTTACTGTGAAAATGAAGCCGCGTCTATCCCGACTTGGATACCGAAATCCTACACTGCTGAGTTCGTGTTTTTGGGGTGAGCCGGAGCAGGAGCTCCATGGACATGAGTTTCATTATTCTGAACTTATGGATCACGAAGATACTATTCCCACCATCTATCAGTTACAAAATGATACCCGGGAAGGCTATATGTATAAAAATGTGCTAGGGGGATATCTCCACCTTCACTTTGCAAGAAGCGTGTCCAATATTAATACATTTATTACTAATCTGAGGAACTCCTCTGTAATTACATAATTAAAAAAATGCATAGAATAACAAAAATAGAACCACTCAAAATAGAGGCAGAAAGTTTTCGTATCATTGAAAAAGAGTTTGATGAACGTACAGGACTCACGGCGGATGAAATTAATCCAGACGAATTTGCTGTTATACGCCGTGTTATCCATGCAACCGGGGATTTCTCTTTTGCAAATCGTATCCGTTTTCATCCGGATGCTATTCAGGCAGGTCTTGATGCAATTCGTTCAGGTAAAAACATTCTCACTGATGTAAATATGGCTGCTGCTGGAATCAGCCGCAACCTGTTGGCTCCTTATGGTGGCAAGATAATCTGCAGGGTGGCAGACCCGGAAATCGCAAAAATTGCAGTTGAAAAAGGCCTAACCCGCTCTCAAACTGCTATTGAAACAGGAATGCGTGACAATGTTGGTATAATAGCCATTGGCAACGCACCAACTGCCTTAATAACAGTTATGAATCTTATTGCAGCTGGAACAATCACACCTGATTTGATTATCGGAGTTCCTGTTGGCTTTGTAAATGCTGAAGAATCAAAAGAAATCCTTCTTGAAAAAACATATCCTTATATTTCCTGTACAGGAAGAAAGGGTGGAACAACCGTTTCCGTTGCCATTGTGAATGCAATACTTAGATTATTATAATTGTTTTGGTCGCAATATTTGTCCCATTTTTCAGTTCAACACGTTATAACAATAAGTCTCGTGCTGAAATAACAAAAGCAACCCGAAATAGTTACTCGTCGATTTAGTTACAGACTCATTTTGCAACTGATATGATAATTAAAAATAATCGCATAGCTTTTCTTGGAAGTTTTGTAGCATTTTTGTTTCTTGTTGCTCAGGTACAAGGAACAGAGATAGGCTGTTTATCCTGTAAAGATGTTCAACATGCAGCAAATCTTGCGGCCATAGAAAAGCGTATGATGGAAATCAATGATGGAGCACTTCAGGAACTTGACGAGGAAGCTCTTGAGTGGTACGCAAAATTTCAAAAAGGCGGAATGTTTTTTGATGGCTGGCAGGAGATAAGTGAAGATGTGGTAGCCAGGGTTCCTGATGAAAAAAAAATAAAAGCTAAAGTTACCATGCTGGCACTTGGCCTCAAAATAGGAAGTGAATGGAGTAAGGAAAATGATGTTCGAAAAATTTCCACCTCAATGCTTAAAGATTGGGGAAAAAAATTGAGTAGAACTGTTTCTGACTCACCTGATAATCTTCTTGTCGTAATTAACTCCATTGAGCATGAGGTAAACCAGTTACTCTTTTAAGTGGCTGTCCTCTGTGGCAATCACCCCGCATTCAACAGTACCTTTATGAAAACGTATCTCCACCAGATCATCTTTTTTGAGTTGTTTGCTCTCTCGAATAACTGTTTTCTTTCCATTTTGAGGGTTGATTTTACTGGTAATGGAATATCCTCTTTTCATTGTTTGTAAGGGACTTACGGTGTCGAGTAAAGCGGCCTGTTGCCCTAACAATGTCTCTTTGTCTGCCAGACATTTCTCAAATAAATAACTTAATTTTTCTGTGGCAAACTTGAGTCGTTGCTCTTGCACATGAACTCTTGCCATGGGAGAGTGGCTATGCAGGCGTGTAGATAATGCATTACAGCGAGTGATACCGTTAGTGATGCTTTTCTCCATCACCGTGTATAATTTCAGTGTTGTATGATCCAGACGTAAAGAACCATTGGTGAATAAAAAATTCATATCACCAAGTAATCTGCGATTTTGATCCACCCGGTATTGATTCGTATCGATCGTATTGTAAATTGCGTTCGTGAGTGCTGTTTGCAGACGGCTGATATGTTTCCTTAGCTCATGTCCATCGGGGAATATCATTTCAGCAGCAGCGGTCGGAGTAGGTGCTCTTAAATCTGCACAAAAGTCACTGATACTGAAATCAACCTCATGACCTATCGCAGAAACTATTGGGATGGTGGATCTTGCAATGGCTCTGGCAACAATTTCCTCATTAAAGGCCCATAAATCTTCAAGCGAACCGCCTCCCCGGCAGAGGACAATAATGTCGGTTTCAGGGAGTATCCTGCTTGTGGCGGCTATGGATCCGGCAATTTCAGCTGCCGCACTGTCTCCTTGAACACGCACAGGAAGAACGGTGATATGTGTTGGGAATGAACGCTTACGCCAGGTATTGAGAAAATCATGAATTGCGGCACCACCAGGAGATGTAATCAGCACTATTTCCTTTGGAAAACTGTTGATCTCCTGTTTTCGAGCCTGTTCAAACAAACCTTCCGCTTCCAGTTGTTTTTTTAGTTTTTCAAAACGCTGCCGCAGGAGGCCGCTTCCCTTAAAGTCTATATTATCGACAATGATCTGATAATCTCCCCGTGGTTCGTAAATTGAAATACGACCATGGCAAATCACCTGTTGTCCGTCTTTTATAGGTTTTTCCAGGTATCTGGACTGTCCTTTAAAGAGGACAGCTTTAAGCTGCGCAGTATCATCTTTAAGAGTGAAGTACGCATGTCCTGAAAAGGGGATTTTCAGGTTGGATATCTCTCCCTGAACCTGAATAAAACGATATTTTCCTTCAACCAGATTTTTCAATTCTCTTGTTAAAGAAGAAACTGAATAGACTACGGCTTCCTGACCAGGAATCATGGTGTAATATCCAGTGATTGAGAATAATGTGAAAAAACCTTGAAAGGTGGTTTGAGAATGGACATGATCGATTGGATAGGGTAGATTGAAAAGGTTATAAGATTGATTGAGTGAAGAGTAACAATCCACATTTTTTATTATGTGACATTGGTATAGTTTTTTTGAAAAAAGTAAAGAAAAAAAAGCAGGGAGATCAGATGAACGAAAAGAGTGCCTTTAACCCGAATGAGCTTGAAGAAAAATTATATGTTGAACCCAAAGGGGTACTGGATCAACTCAACCTCCCGGCTGGTGTTGTAAAGTTTATTCGAAAAAACAAAAGGATCTTACAGATTACCGGCATCCTTATGGTGATTGTTGTTGTCACCGGTTCACTGTATAACTCCTATCGTATCAAGCGTGCAGAGGATTCAGCAAGCAGTCTTTCTATTTCCATGGAAGCAACAGGTGCGAACAAAGTTAAAGCCCTGCAGCAGGTTGTGACCGATTATTCAGGCACAGCTTCTGCTCTTTGGGCCAGCACGGAACTTGGTCATATGGCCATGAAGGATGGAGATTATAAAAAAGCCGGTGGCTACTACGCAGAAGTAAGAGAGCAAATTTCTCAATCCAATCCAATGTTTGGCCTGCTGACCTTTGGAATTGCCCAGGCAGAAGAGGCTGATAAAAATTACACGAGTGCTTCTGCAAGTTATTCAAGCCTGAAAGAAATTGATGGGTATAAAGATGAGGGATTTATGGGAATGGCGCGAGTATTTGAAGCACAGGGCGAACAACAGAAGGCCCTTGCCGTCTACGAAGAATACATGGGAAGTTTTCTTGGTGAAGAAAAAAATGAACGTTTGACCAGAATGATTCAGGAAAAGATTACACGACTTCGCGTTGAAAAATGAAAGTAGTTTCCACCGCAGTTGAAATACAGGCACTTGCCCGGGGATATCGGGATACGGGCCTGACTATCGGACTGGTACCAACCATGGGCTGGTTCCATCAAGGACACCTGGCGTTAATGAAAGAGGCCGGGAACAGAGCTGATAAGGTGATTGTCAGCTTATTTGTTAACCCCATTCAATTTGGACCGGATGAAGATCTTGATAACTACCCTCATGATCTTGAACGGGATTGTAAACTCGCAGAAGAAGTTGGCGTGGACTTGCTCTATGCTCCAAATAAAGAGTTTATGTACCCTGACGGGTTTTCAACCACTGTTCATATTGCAGGACTCACTTCAGGCCTATGCGGTGGTGACCGCCCCGGTCACTTTGATGGCGTAACAACAGTTGTCAGCAAACTCTTCAATCAAACATTGCCTCATGTTGCTGTTTTTGGTGAAAAGGATTTCCAGCAATTAGCTGTGATAAGACAACTTGTGCGAGATCTTGATTTTCCAATTGAGATCATTGGACATCCCATAGTTCGTGAAAAAAGTGGCCTTGCAATGAGTTCCCGTAACAGTTATCTCAAAAAAGATGAGATGAATGCTGCCCTTTCATTGTCAAAAGCTATTGCATGTGCCAAAAGAGCCGCAGGTGAAAAACAGGATATATCGGTTCAGGAGATTAGAAAAATTGTTACTGATGTGATTTTGGCGCATCCTGAATGTGGTATTGATTATATAGAAGTGGTGGATAAGACCACTCTTCAGAACTGTGAAGTTGTAAACTCTGACTCCATGCTGGTGCTGGCGGTTAAAATAAACAAACGAATACGATTATTGGATAATTCCATAATACAAGGTAATTGATATGCAGCGTCAAATGCTCAGGGCCAAATTACATAAGGCAACGATAACGGAGGCCGACCTCAATTATGAGGGAAGCCTTAGTATAGATAAAGAATTACTGGATGCAGTAGGCATTCTGCCGTTTGAACGAGTTAAAGTCTATAATATTAACAATGGTGAACGTTTTGATACCTATGCCATTGAAGGAGCACTAGGTTCCGGTATTATAGGGTTAAATGGCGCTGCTGCAAGAAAGGGAATGGTTGGTGATCTTATTATTATCGTTACCTTTGGCTTTTATGCACCCGATGATCTGGATAAGTATCATCCCAATATTGCTCTGCTTGACGAGAATAACAAAATAAAAAAGATGCTCACAAAATAATCCTGAAAGGA
>DQVD01000428.1 GCA_015661935.1 Desulfocapsa sulfexigens
AACAAAATATGAATGGCTGAATTTTTCGGCATACAACTCATTAAAATCACTTAAGAATTCCCTAAATTATATACTTTCGAATATTGGGCAGGAATATCAAATTAGATTTTCTTGAATAATGTTAGAATAATTTTGTTCACCTACTTACCAATTTTATCATTGAAGCGTTTTGCAACAGTTTCAACCACGGCAAAGTCCCCCTTGCCGATCAATTCTTCTTTAGTAATTGTTATTTCACCAGGTTTGAGGCTGATGGAATACCAGCTGTCATCCTGAGGTTGTCCTTCAATGATAAGTGCTTTGCAGCCAATTTGCGCAAGCTCAGGATGGGTTGATAGTGAAAATTGCAATCTGAATAGTATCTAGATTTTTCTGTGAAAAGAGCAAGAAGAATTTTTACTAAATTCCCTCTTGCTGGTACATTATTTTTCCGGAATCACGCAGATTATATCCGCCAAGATTGTTGACCAGCTTTTTAAATTCAGAGTTGTTGCAGATAAGATTGAGCAAGGCTTTTATCTTTGAGTCATCAAGAAACTTCCTGGGAATGATCAAATCATAACGTTCTTCAGCAACCGGCACAAAATCAAGTTTGAGAGCATTTGCAGCGGCCAGGATTCCCATACCGCAATCTACGCTGCCATTGGCGATGGATGCTGCCACGCTCATATGGGTGTATTCTTCGTGATCATAGCCGTTAATGTCGGCTGGGTTTATATTTAGATCTTTAAGCGTTTTATCTGTGAGCAGTCGGGTTCCTGCGCCGTTCTGGCGATTGATAAAACTGAGATTTTTAGCTGCAACATCTTGAAAACCCTTAATTCCTTGAGGATTTCCTTTAGCAATAATCAAACCCTGCTGGCGATAGCAGAGGTTAATAAGCTGTAAAGGAATATCTGTAAGAAAACGTTTGATGAAGGAGACATTATATTCCCCGGTTTCTTCATCCAATAAGTGGCTTCCGGCAAAATGCGCTTCTCCCCGCCTGATGGCCATGATACCGCCCATTGAGCCCACATGTGCAGAAGATACACGGATTGTTTTGCTCCCCTTGTGGAGCAGGTTGGCAAGTAGATCAATAATATTGTCATGGCTGCCAATGGCAACCAGCGTAGATTGTACCTCGGTGAGAGGGCGTAAGAGTTCGATCTCCACCTCTTCACCTGCGCCTACTCCTTCTGATCCTGCAGCAAGGGTGAGGATTCCATCGGCACGAACCAGCGACATTACAGCACCGGCACCTTTGCCAGCTGGTGTTGCCATAAGTTCTTCACCAACCTGCCCCAAGGTAATCCGTACAAATTCATCCTGTCCCATGGAGGAATGCATGGGGCGTGACATACGAGCCTGTGTTTTTGCAGAAACCGGTTTTTGCATATCCATGAAAGAGTAGATCATTTCATGAACAAAAAGGCGCATGGTGAGGACTGCAGAAACAGGATATCCAGGTAAGCCGACCACCGGAGTGTTATCCACAATTGCTAGGATAACTGGTTTTCCGGGTTTGATGGCAACGCCGTGGACAACAACCTCACCAAGCTCTGCAAGTACCGTTGATGTGTAATCCCGTGTTCCTGCAGAGGCTCCGGCATTGATAATTACAATATCATGTGTTTTTGCTGCTTCTCTGATGGTGGTGCGGAGTTTTTCTTTATCATCGGAAACAGGAGCTGCTCCTTTTGCTACAGCTCCCCACTCGTTTAGATAACCTGCAAGAATTCGTGAGTTAAATTCGATGATTTGACCGGGGGCAGGAGTGGTGCCAGGTTGGATAAGTTCGGAACCAGTGGGAATAACCGTAATCTGCGGGGCCTCTTTAATAAGAATCTTTGTGACGCCAGTAGCCAGCATGGCTCCCTGGTCAATGGGGCGAATTCTGTGCCCAACGGGGAGGATAAGTTCAGTGGCCACAATATCTTCACCAATGGTGCGGACATGCTGCCAGGGTGTGGCGGGGATTGCCAGTTCCACCTCTTGTTCACTTACATAATGGACATCCTCTATCATAACAACCGCGTCAAATTCCAGGGGCAGGCTGTTGCCGGTATTCACCGGAACAAATTGTTTTTCTGTCAAACGTACCGGGGCAGCGTCACTGGCAGATGCAAGATCTGCAAAATGGACAGCAATTCCATCCATGGCAGCAGCATTATAGGCAGGAGAGGAATGGGCAGCAAAAACAGGGGCTCCGGTGATCTGGCCCAGTGCCTCCTCCACAGCAACTTCTGCGGTTGCGGCACTATCAAAGAAGTTGATCTCTTTTAATGCAGAATGCCATTTTTCTTTTGCCTCACCAAGAGGCATATTCTTTACGTAGATATCTTTTTGGCTCATGATAGGAGGTGTACCTTTACTTGAGTGTCTTTATGGAATCCCTGTGACGCTTCATCAATGAAGAAATATCCATGGGCACGGGAGAGGGTGGATATGGCGCCGGATTTCCCCGGAACTGGAACAGCAAGGGGCATATCGTTTTCATGTTCCTGCAGTTGCACCCGGACAAGATCAAGTCTGCCTGCCGCCGAATTGATGTTTCTGTCAAGCACAGCATTAACTGTTGCGCGCAGGGATTTTTCAGGATGCGAAATACCTGCAATAAGCTGCAAAGCCGGATCAACAAAAAGCTCAAAACAGACCATGGCCGATACCGGATGTCCAGGCAGGCCAAAGATGGCAGTTCCATTGCTCAGCCCAATGATGATGGGTTTCCCGGGTTTTAACGCAACACCATGCACCAGAATTCCCGGTGACCCAAGCTTTTCAATAACCCGTTCCCCAAGATCACGCATGCCAACAGAGCTGCCGCCGGAAAAGAGAACCACATCATTTTCATTACATGCTTGCTCAACTGTTGCAAAGAAGCTTCTTTCGCTATCTGTGACGATGCCATAATCGGTAACAGTTGCGCCCAGACGTGTGCAGAGGCCGCTCAGGGTAATGGAATTGATATCTCGAATTTTGCCGGGCGGCGGAGATTCGGCCCAGGGAACAATTTCATCTCCCGTGGAAAGAATTCCAACCTTAGGCTTTGCATACACTTCAACTTCAGAAATTCCTAATCCCGCAAGCAATCCAAGATCCTGGGGCCGAAGCAGATGACCTTTGGATAATGCCGGACTCTCTTTTGCAATATCCTCACCACGATTAATCAGATTGATGCCCACCCCAACGCTTTTAATAACCTCAATCATTTTCTCATCAATGGGAATGGTGTGTTCAAACATCATCACGGCGTCACTGCCATCCGGCAGAAGTCCGCCCGTTGCTATACGAAAACATTTTCCCTGCCGAACTGTTCCTTTCGGCATCTGTCCCATGGCAACTTCACCATCTATTTCGAGATAACAGGGCATGGAGCTACTTGCACCAAAAGTGTCAGCAGCACGTACTGCAAAGCCATCCATGGTAGATCGTGGATGATTGGGAAGGTTTTCAGGAGAGAGCAGATTGCGGCCAAGTATTCTGTCAAGCGCATTGGGGAGGGGACAGGTCTCTGTTTTCCTGGCAGATGTTCTCAGTGCATTAAGGAGGATTGTTCTTGCTTTCTCCACAGGCGTGAGGCTGACGCGGCCCAGCATATCTTTTAGTCCATTAGTCGTCATGGGAATCTCTGATGCTTAAGAGGAGCATGTTTTCTGAGGGGAGGAGACCCTGCGGCCTGTTTCTTTCTCTGGCAATCATATTAAAAAGTTTCAAACGAATTGTGATAGACGTTTCAGGTGCATCCGCCGAAGAGAGTTTGCCTGCAGTAGTTGTTCGAAGAGAGGCGTGTACCCCGTCTTTTCGAAAAATTTCCCCGACAAGACCTGGCATGGCAGCAGATATGGCGATTTTAGAAAGTGCCTCTGTTTTTACTGCAAGACGTATCTTCTTCATCTCTTACGACTCACATTCGTTGGACATGGATGTCATATTTAGCAAAATAAATTTCCGTTAACGTAAGAAAACCGGTAACAATAAGCGGCCCATAAATAATACCTAAAACTCCGTAAACAGTTAAACCACCAAGGATTGACAGGAATACCAGCAGAGTATGCATCTGTACTTCACTGCCAACCATCTTTGGTTTTACTATATATTCGATGGAAAAGGAGAGGATGAGATAGAAGAAAAACAGAAAAATACCTTTTCCCGTACTGCCGTTTAACATCATAATCAAGGCTGTCGGGATCATCACAAGGCCAATGCCGAAGATGGGAAGAAAGGCAAGAATTGCCATCATTCCACCCCAAAGGAGTGGGGAGCTTAAACCTAAAATGGAAAATATTATCCCGCCAGCGATGCCTTGTATCAGGCCGCATATGCCGTTTCCCTTCAGGATTGCATTGGCAATCTCTCCAAATTTTTCAAGAAGTAACCTGTCTTCGTCATCCGGTAATGGAGAGACGGCAATGATAAATTTGATTAATCTATCCTGGTCAATAAGTAGAAAAAAGATGATCAGAATCATCATACAAAACAGGATGAGAAACTGAAGGATATTTCCGGCCCAGGCACTGGCCTGATTATACACAAAGAGCCCTGCCATTTTGGCAATATAGGAAAACATGGCAGTAATCTGGGATGGTTCAAAACTAAAACCAAAACCATCCAGGTGGGTCTGGAGTTGCAGGATTAACGGACTGTCCTGCATAAATATCTGGAGCTTCATCCCAATCTGGGTACTGCGCCCCCACTGATACAACCCCAATGCCTCACTTGAAAGGGCTCCCACAAAAAAGAGAAGCGGGATAAAAACGAGGACTACTATAAGCAGACAGGTGAGGATTGATGCTCCTGTCTGAGGTATTTTTTTGTTGAGGAGTTTGTAGATCGGGCGGAAAATATTGGTGAGCAGAAAGGAAAGAACCAGGATAGACCAGAATGGCCAGAGAATATAGCCAAGAAAAAGGATGGAGACAACAAAGATGAACAGGAAGTACCATATTCGCAAGGAATTTGGAGCATTGTCAGGTTCTATCGGTATCAGGCTCTGGTCGTTCATGGACTGTTTTTCTCTTTGCCGATGTGCGGCGTATAATAGGAAAATGTTGCAATTTTCAAGAATTTGGGTATGTTCACTTCCTTGCTGATCATCTTCAAAATACGGCAGCACAGCAACATTTCCCTGTTACTATACCAATGGACTGCGGTTGAAGCAAAGAGAAATGCTTCCATGACCGTAATAAACGAGGCACATTATGTGGAAAGATTTAGACATATCGGTATGTCGATGCGACTCCGAAAAGCTTAAGGATAAACCGGATCAGAAAAATCTTGGTTTTGGTAATTTTTTCACCGATCATATGTTTCTTATGAAATGGGATCGGGAAAACGGCTGGCATGATGCCGAAATCTGCCCTTATAAAAACTTCAGTATGGATCCGGCTGCCATGGTGTACCATTATGGGCAGGCAATTTTTGAAGGTCTCAAAGCTTATAAAGGTGAAGATGGCCAGATTTATATGTTCCGTCCCGAAGATAATCTGGAGCGCATGAACAGTTCCGCACTTCGCATGTGTATGCCGCGCATTCCCGTGGAAAAGGTATTGAAAGGAATCAAGGCTCTTGTATATCTTGATCGCGACTGGATTCCAACAGGTGATGGGGCAACACTGTACCTTCGTCCAACCATGATTGCAGTGGAACCGGCTCTTGGTGTAAGGCCTTCTGAGCAGTACTATTTCTTTGTTATCATGTCGCCCGTTGGGGCCTATTACGCATCAGGATTTGGACCAACTAAAATCTGGGTGACAGATAAATATGTTCGTGCAGTAAAAGGTGGTGTTGGTCATGTAAAGACTGCAGGAAACTATGCAGCATCAATCATGGCGGCAGAAGAGGCGCATAAAGCGGGTTATACGCAAGTGCTCTGGCTCGATGCCTGTGAACGAAAATATATAGAAGAAGTTGGTACATCAAACATCTTTTTTAAGATTGGCGATGACTTGATTACACCGCCCCTTAACGGATCAATCCTTGGTGGTATTACCCGCGATTCTGTCATGCAGCTTGCCAAAAGCTGGGGCGTGAATGTGGTTGAAAAACAGATCTCAATAGATGACGTAATTAATGCAATAGAAGATGGCAGTCTGCAGGAAGCTTTTAGCTCCGGTACTGCTGCGGTAATTTCGCCTATCGGAGAATTTTGCTATCAGGAAAAGAAATATGAGATAGCAGATGGAAAGACTGGTGAGTTATCTCAGCGTCTCTTTGATGATCTGCAGGCCATTCAAAATGGAACACAGGATGATCCCTTTAAATGGGTTGTTCGAGTAGGCTAGTTTCTTTCCTGTCTATCGCGCGTATCTCGCAAAAGAACCACATAAAGTCAAGAGCTTGGGGCGAGTGCTATTTTTTTAGCATTTGCCCCTTGATTTTTATAAAAGCAAACCTATAGTTTTGCGCAATTCGAAAACAATAGCTATTGGATTGAGTTGTTAATCAAAGCTTGTAAGAATGGGACACAGATTCCCGATACTTTAAGCAAAAAAAACATACGCTTTACAGGAGGAAGTAAATGAAAATCCGTCCATTAAATGATCGTCTTCTCGTTAAGAGACTGGAAGAAGAGAAAATGACCGCCGGTGGTATTATCATTCCAGATAGTGCCAAAGAGAAACCAGCAGAAGGTGAAGTAGTAGCAGTAGGACCTGGTAAAGTCGCAGATGGCGGCGAACGTGTTGCTCTTCAGGTAAAAGAGGGAGACATGGTCCTCTTTTCCAAATACGGTGGAACTGATGTTAAGCTCGATGGTGAGGATTTCCTTATCATGCGTGAAGAAGACATCCTTGGAATCGTAGAAAAATAACGAACAAACTTGTCAACACCCCCTATATAGGAGATTTAAATCATGGCTGGAAAAGATATAAAATACGGAGTAAAGGCACGCGAGTCTATTCTCGCGGGTGTCAACACTCTTGCTAATGCTGTAAAAGTTACACTTGGTCCCAAAGGCCGTAACGTTCTGATTGAGAAATCTTTCGGCGCACCCACCATCACTAAAGATGGTGTGACCGTTGCTAAAGAAGTTGAGATTACCGAGAAATCTGAGAACATGGGCGCACAGATGGTACGTGAAGTTGCTTCCAAGACCTCAGACGTTGCTGGTGATGGTACAACCACCGCAACCGTGCTTGCTCAGACTATCTACCGTGAAGGCGTGAGATTAGTTGCTGCTGGCGGAAATCCTATGGAGATCAAACGCGGAATCGATAAATCTGTTGAAGCCGTCGTAGCAGAGCTTAAGAATATCGCTCAGCCAACCAAAGAGCAGTCAGAAATTGCTCAGGTTGGAACCATCTCTGCTAACAGCGACGAGGCCATCGGTAATATCATTGCCGAGGCCATGGACAAAGTTGGTAAAGAGGGTGTTATCACCGTTGAAGAAGCCAAATCCATGGATACCACACTGGACGTAGTTGAGGGTATGCAGTTTGATCGCGGTTACCTCTCTCCTTACTTTGTGACCGATGCTGATCGTATGGAAGTAAACATGGAAGATCCTTACTTCTTACTCGTTGAGAAAAAAGTATCCAACATGAAAGACCTTCTCCCTGTGCTCGAAGCTGTAGCCAAAATGGGTAAAGGACTGTTCATCATTGCTGAAGATGTTGATGGTGAGGCGCTTGCCACACTGGTTGTTAACAAAATTCGCGGCACCCTGAACATTGCTGCTGTTAAAGCTCCAGGTTTTGGTGATCGCAGAAAAGCAATGCTCGAAGATATCGCGATTCTTACCGGTGGACAGGTTATCACCGAAGATCTCGGAATCAAACTTGAGAACGTAACCATTAATGATCTTGGTACTGCCAAGCGTGTTGTTGTCGATAAAGACAATACCACCATCATTGATGGTGCAGGAGCAGCCGATCAGCTCGAAGCACGCGTAAAACAGATTCGTACCCAAATCGATGCTTCCACCTCTGACTATGACAGTGAGAAGCTTCAGGAACGTCTTGCCAAACTGATTGGTGGTGTTGCTGTGATTAATGTTGGTGCTGCTACTGAAATCGAGATGAAAGAGAAAAAGGCTCGTGTTGAAGATGCATTGAATGCAACCCGCGCTGCTGTTGAAGAAGGTGTTGTTCCTGGTGGTGGCGTGGCGTATATCCGTTGCCTGGACGCCCTCGATGCTGTAACTCTTGAAGGTGAGCAGGATCTTGGTAAACAGATTCTCCGCCGCGCTCTCGAAGAACCCGTTCGTCAGATTGCAAACAATTCAGGTTGTGAAGGTTCTGTTGTTGTTGAGCGCGTAAAAGGCCTTGAAGGTCCTAATGGCTTCAACGCTGCAGCTGAGGATTACGAAGACCTGATCGCCGCAGGTGTTATTGATCCTGCTAAAGTTACCCGTATTGCATTGCAGAACGCAGCTTCTGTTTCAGGAATGCTCCTGACCACAGAGTGTGTTATTGCTGATTCTCCTGATGAAGGTGATGGCGGTGGTGGAATGGCCATGCCTCCAGGTGGCATGGGCGGAATGGGCGGAATGGGCGGAATGGGCGGAATGATGTAATTTCCCTGCTTCAGTCTTTGCTGAACGCTTAAGAAGTACAAAGAAGGGTCTCCTTGTGAGATCCTTCTTTTTTTGTTTGTCATATTTTTTCATATTGAAAAAAGTTGACAGCGAAAGAGGAATAAGGTAAATATCCTCTTCTTTACATATTGGCGATGTAGCTCAGATGGTTAGAGCATACGGCTCATATCCGTAGTGTCCGGGGTTCAATTCCCTGCATCGCCACCATTACACATTCCAGTATCGTCCGATACTGTCCTAAAAGGCCCTGGTTATAGGGCCTTTTCTTTTTTCTATTGTTAGCAAACTCAGTACGATATAGTGACGTGATATAGAAAAAGTGAACACTTTCTTAAGATTGAAATAATAATCTTTCAGGAGGTGTTTTAATGAAAATGAAAAGAAGGAAGTTCACAAAGGAATTCAAAGAAGAAGCTGT
>DQVD01000229.1 GCA_015661935.1 Desulfocapsa sulfexigens
AACGATAACAGGGACGAGGAGAGGGAGGAAGGAGGAAGAGGGACTCTTTTCAAAACTTCCCTCATTATTCCTGCAAGTGAGACACAAGAGCGCTAAGAAGTAGTTCGTATAATACTGTAATTGCTTGACTTTACCACAATTCAGCCAGCCAGCAAAACCCGCTACAATCAAGGTCGGAGTAACCAGAAATAACGTAGAGAAAACCTACTGAACAACTCACAAAAATCATTTTGTTAATTATATGATAATCCAGTATATTGGTGTTAGAAATACAGAACTGTAGTGTATCAGAAAAACAAAATTTACAGAAATCGCTCCCAATTAGTATGGAGCCTGGGGGGAGGAGCACCCCAGCAAAATCACATAACGTCGGGTTTCATTCTTCAGCCTGATGATCACCGGGGGGCTGTCGAAGTCTGAACAATACGATTCTTGAACTTCGATAATCAGCATTCAATATTCGACATTCAATATTCATATTACTTACCGGAGATCATGTCCTCAAAAACAACAGAGGCATGGCTCTGCTCCTTGTTATCAGTCTGCTGAGTGTATTGTTAATCATGACCCTGCAGTTCAACCGGGAAATGCGCGAGGGATATATTATTTCAGGAAGCCTGGGCAACAGTATCAGGCTTTCCGAAATGGCAAGATCCGGAATCACCATTGGAGAACAGATACTCCTTGCTGATCTCGATGAAAATAACTTTGATTCACTCCATGATTCCTGGGCATTGCTAGGTGAGGAAGAACTCTCGGATCTTTTTAATCTGGGTGATACAACAGTTGAGATTCAAGACGAAGGTGGAAAGTATCAGATCAATGCGATAACTGTTCAGGAAATTGACAATCTGCCTCAGGGCACGAATCTGGCAGCAGAGAAAAAAAAGCGGGAGCAACATGCAAAAGATGTCCGTAACGTTCTCTGGAGACTCCTGCGGGCCGACCCCTTTCTTGTTGAAGACGGAGATGCCAGAGAAATCATCGATGCCCTGATAGACTGGACAGACAGTGGCGACGGAGAAGAGGAATACGGGGCTGAAGAAAGCTACTACCGTTCTCTAGATCCGCCCTATTCCTGCAAAAACGGGCCTATAGAATCCATTGAAGAATTGCTCATGGTTAAAGGATTTACCCCGGAACTCCTCTATGGAACCGAAGAGACACCTGGTCTTGCTCCCCTTCTCACCCCCTGGGGAAGCGATGGCAAAATTAATATCAACAGTGCCGACGTCCTCCTTCTTCAGGCCCTGGAATGGGACATGGACAGGGAAACAGCAGAAGGAATGATCGATTACCGGGAAGATGAAAACAATATTGAAGAACTAAAGGATTTCAAGTGGTATAAAGAAGTTCCTTCATTTCCTGGTGACGTTGAACTACATAAGGACAGGACAACAACCAGCAGTAGGTTTTTTACCATTAAAGCCACTGCCACCATCGAAAAGCAGAAAAAGAGAGTTACCGCAACGGTGGAACGTACAGAAGACAAGATGATAAAAATCCTGCGATGGGAAAGTAATTAACTGGAATGATACAACGACTCCTCACCATAGATCTGCAGAGTGATCTGCTGACAGCAGTACTCCTTAATGGTGGTAAATCACAGGAAGTACTGGATTCCACGATTATAGTCACTGAAGGGAAAGAACCGGAAAATATCGTTGAAGAATTGACGGGCACCCTGGATTGCATTGACTGCAAATGCAATCTGGCACTTGGGGCCTCATTCTTTATCTTTCGCAACCTTAACCTGCCCTTTTCCGACCGGAAATCCATTGAC
Source organism: Desulfocapsa sulfexigens (assembly GCA_015661935.1). Taxonomy (GTDB): domain Bacteria; phylum Desulfobacterota; class Desulfobulbia; order Desulfobulbales; family Desulfocapsaceae; genus Desulfocapsa; species Desulfocapsa sulfexigens_A. Next base: position 1,784 of record DQVD01000229.1, read on the forward strand.
AAAATCCTCCCCTTTGAGCTGGAAGAGAGTATTGCCGGATCCATCGACAATATGCTCGTCGATACCATAATTAATCCCGGAACCGGGAAAGAAGTGGAAATTATTGCTGCCATGATCGAACGGAGCCTTCTGGCCCGCTGGCATGCCGCATTTCAGGCCGCAGATATTTTTCCCGAACGTATCCTCCTGTCCGGTCTTCCCACAATCTCCCAAATTCTTGAAAATGGAGAGCCTCCCGAAGATTTCATTTTCCTGAGCCTTAGATTGACGGATGCAACGCTTTTCCTGTTTTCGGACGGGAAGCTGCAACTTGTCAGACCCCTGTCCTTCAAACCTTTGAGCTTTGATACGAAGTCAGATACAGGTTTTCTTTTCAAGGCAGAAAACGGAGAACTCACTATTCAGGGAACTGAACATAGCGCAGAAGCCTATCAGGAACTGGCTATTGCAGTCAGACAAACCCTTGCACCACTTGCCATGAAGACTGAAACAAAAAACATGCCTCTCTACATTGAAGGAAGCGGTGGTCTGGCGCCCTCTGCTACGTCATGGATAGAAAAGGCTTTTGGTGTCCCATGCCTGGTCTGCGGCCGCGGTGGTCTTCTGCCGCTGCCATCACAACTCCCGAAAGAAACAGAAGCACATGCTGCCTTTCTTACTTCCTGTCTCAGTCTTGGTGCTCCAAGAGAAAAAGTGCGTCCGGAATTCAACTTTTGCAAAGAAGATTTTGTGCCCTATGATAGTCTGGCAAAATATCGTAGCCTGGGTAAAGTTTTTGCCATTACTCTAATTGCAGCTCTCATTTCTTCACTTGCTTATCTGTTTTATGACAACAATGTATTAACAAAAAAACGGGACGCGCTGGTTTCAGACATTCATACTGTCTTTAAGGAAACACTTCCAGGCACAAAAAGAATAGTTGACCCACGCCAGCAGCTGCAGGTTGCCATCAACACTGCAAAAATTTCCTCAGGAAAAGGAGAGGGAACAGCACTGCCCTATCCGGCTCTTCATGTCCTGCGTGTAATCTCCACACGAATTTCCACATCACTTGATGTCAAGCTCACCCGAATGGTGTACGAGGCGAAGGGATTACGTCTCATAGGAATTACCGACACCTTTAATACCGTGGACAACATGAAAAAGAGCCTTGAACAAGCACCAGAAATTCTCTTTGTCACCATCAGTTCTGCAAATATGAATCCTAAAGATAATAAAATCCGCTTTGAACTGAAATTGGATCTGGGAGAGTCGTAATAATGAAACCCTCTTCACTTTCCTCATCCGCTTATATCCAGTCCCTGCTTGAAAAAAGCGGATGGCACCGTATGTCCAGGCAGGAGCAGCTTATGGTGGCCGGCCTGATTGTGGTTGTTACCGCCATTCTTATCTTTCACTTTCTTTTTTCACCTCTTCTGGAATCAAGGCAGCGCCTGCAGAAGTCTCTTGTGAAAAAGAACATAGAACTGCAGCAAATGCATGATATGCAACAGGAGTATCGAGGCCTGCAGCTTCAGTCCGGCAATATCCAGGAACGTATCAGGAAAAGACCAAAGAACTTCACCCTCTTTTCCTATATCGAGAAACAGGCCACATTCGCCAAAGTAAAAGGAAACATCAAATACCTGAAGCCCAGTGAAATAGACAGGGAAGGTGATCTCGATGAATCGCGGGTGGATATGAAACTGCAGAGGATCACCACACCCAGCCTTGTAAATTTCCTTAAAGGTTTGGAATCGGAAAAGGATGTAGTCTTTATCAATCGAATCTCCATCCAGGAACATGGGAAAGATCAGGGCTATCTGAATGTTGTTATCCAGGTCATCACCTTTAAAATAGCGGATGGAATATGAGTCTCTTTAAAAGTAAAACATCATTTTTGCTGAGCCTGTTTCTCTACACTCTTATTCTAACGGGCTTACTGCTCTATTTCCGTTTTCCTGCAGAGAAATTTAAAACGTACTGCGAAGTAAATCTCTCAAAACTCATGCCGGGGACCGAGTGCAGCATAGACAGGATTCATTATAGCTTCCCTTGCAGTCTCGCAGCAGAAACAATCAGAATCAGCAGTAACAAACTGAACAAGCAGGAACTTTTCACAATCGAGCAAGCACTCATCAGCCCTGATATTTCAGCCCTGACATCGCAACTCCAGGTCAAACTCAGCGCCTTTGCTGGAATTCATACCTTTTCCCTGATGCTTGGCCCTGAGGAAAAAGAATTCACCCTTAAGGATATTCAAATTAACAATCTGGATCCGTCCCGTATTCCTTTTCTTGGACAGGCAACAAAGCGAAAAATCGTCGGCAATGTTGATGGAAGCGGACACTACCATGGAATCTGGAAAAACGGGAAATACAGTGCAGATGGAGCAGGTCAGATTACGCTTCAAAAGGGAAGTTTCAGTCTGCTTCTCCCCATTTTTTCACTCAACTCAATTGACCTGAAAAAACTTACCTCCAACTTTGTTTTAAAGGAGAACACTCTCGAATGCAGCAATGGCACCTTTTATGGCCAAGAATTAAAGGGAAGTTTTTCGGGAAGCTTATCATTGAAGTCAACACTCAAAGCAGCAACGTTATCGTTTAAAGGAGCACTCGAGCCACTACCACCTCTCCTGAAAAAAAACACACATGCCAAAAAGATGTTACTTTTATTAAAGAAACAGAGTAAACGCGGTACCGTTCCCTTTCTTCTGAAAGGTACGGTACAGAAACCAAGTTTTAAATTTGAATCCTGACCGGTACCTATGCTAAAGCGTTCTTCCATTATTGTTTCGTTTATTCTGGTAACCGTCCTGGCTGCAGGAGGTGTTGAGTTCTTTTGCAGAAACCTTGGTGAGGCCCTTGTGGCGGATAAACCTGCAAGCGTGGTGACAAGTGGAAAAACCACCGTCAAAACACCGGGAAAAGCTCCTGCGGCACAGGTTAAAAAGATTCAAAAAGTAAAAAAAATGGAAAACTATTCCATCATTGCCAAGCGAAGTCTCTTTGGCAAGATAGAAAAGAAGGAGACAATAAAAGAAACAGCTCCTGCGGCACCACTTAAAGCCACAACACTGGATCTGGTTTTACTCGGTACAATTAGCGGTGAAGGCAATTTGCAACGGGCAATCATCCAGCAGAAAAAAAAGAGAACCCAGGACATTTATTACAAGGGTGATGCCATAGGTTCTGCCATAATTAAAGAAGTGAAGCGTGGAGAAATTATTCTCACGGTGAACGGCAAAGACGAAATATTGCTTATGAAAGAACCAAAGAGCAGCCAGGTACCAAATAAGGTCAAACCACCAGGCCGTAAAAAAAAGATAACACCGCCTAAGACATCTGTGAAAACAACCAAGCCTGCATCACCTCTACGAAAAATAACTATTAAAACCGATGATATATAGGAAACTTCCCAATGATATCTCTTAGCACCGGAACTGTTTCAAACGCAGCCAGACTACTGCTGCTCTTTCTCTGTTGCGCACTGTTCTGTAGCCCTTTCTCTTTAATGGCTGCCGAGAATGAAAAAAAGCCGGCCACACCAGCAACCGTAGAAAAATCCCAGCGTTTTATCACCATCGACTTTGACCAAGTGGATATCCTTCTCTTTATCAAGTATATCAGTGAACTCACGGGGAAAAACTTCATAATAGACAAGGCGGTAAAGGGGAGTGTCTCCATCGTTTCTCCCACCAGAATTTCAGAAGAGGAAGCCTTTCAGGTATTTGAATCTGTCCTTGCCGTGAATGGTTTTACCACTGTTCAGGCCGGTGTTATGACTAAAATCATGCCTTCAGTGAGAGCGCGAACTGAAAATATTGACACGCTGCACCATGGAGAGCCCTCCACGCCCGAAGATAAGATTGTCACCCAGCTTATCCCTCTTGTCCATACAACTCCCACCGAGATGAAAAAGGTTCTGGCTCCTCTTGTTTCCAAGACTTCAGTGGTTATTGCACACACCCAATCAGGCATACTTATTGTCACAGATACCCTTTCTAATATTCAAAAGCTTCTATCCATTATCTCATCGCTTGATGTGGACTATTCCAGTGATGAACTGGAAGTTATTCCTCTGAAACATGCGACAGCCTCAACCATTGGCACTACCATCAATTCTATCTTCCAGCGTACTGGAGCTCCGAAAAAAGGGGTTATTAGCAAGGCCGGGGTAAAAGTGGTTCCCTATGATCGAATCAATGCCCTGATTGTCCTGGCTGGTCCGGGTGATATACTTCGGGTCAAACGGCTGATTGCCATGCTCGACACAGAACCTGAACAAAATGAAGGCAATATTCGGGTGGTTTACCTTCAACACGCGACGGCCAAAGAGCTTGTCACAGTCCTTACCAGTCTGCCCGGTCAGGAGCCAGCAAAAGGAAAGGGGCCACAAAAGACACCAGCTATTTCCAAAGATGTCAAGATTATGGCTGATGAAGGAACAAACTCTCTTATTATCACTGCATCCCGTTCCGAATTCAAAGTTCTGGAAGATGTTATTAAGAAGCTCGATATTCCAAGGCGTATGGTATACCTCGAAGCATTGATTCTGGAAGTGGACACAGAAAGTAACTTTGATGTGGGAGTTAAGTGGATAGGATCCGGAGGGTATGCCGACGGTACGGGTGTTGTATTTGGCGGTTTTGGGGGAAATGATGGATTTAAGCTGGGCCAGGCGATAACGACTACTACTGAAGGTATCGCATCTGTTGGCAGAGGCTTTAGTCTTGGAGTCCTACAACAAGGTATTAAAATCGCCGGAATTACTTTTCCCAATATTGCAGCTGTACTCAAGGCCTACAAAGATGATTCCAGTATCAATATCATCGCAACACCACAGATTCTGACGACAGATAACAAAGAAGCTAAAATCAGTGTTGGAGAAAACATCCCCTACTTGAGCACCTCTAATACTGCCGACACATCTAAGAGGGGATATGAGAATTATGAATATAAAGATGTTGCCACCACATTAACAATCACTCCTCAGATTAATCAAGCCGACACCCTGCGTCTTGAAATATCTACAGAAGTCAGCAAAATCAAGTCACTGGGAGAGGGAGGAGTCAGACCAACTACCTTTAAACGAACTGCCAACACCACGGTGCTGGTTCAGGACGCCGATACCATAGTTATTGGCGGCATCATCGGTCATGATGCTTCCGAAGGTGGTTCAAAAATACCGCTGCTTGGGGATATTCCAATTATCGGATGGCTCTTCAAAAATCATAGTACCACCCATAGAAAAACAAACATGTTTATCTTTATCACTCCCCATATTGTCAAGAATCCTGCTGATATGGCCAGGATTACCCTGACCAGGGAAGAACAGCTGGACAAGGTCATGCCTGCTGTCAGAGAACAGCTTCACCGCCAGATCAATCTTGACCATGCCATGCGTTTATCTGATGTTGGCTTCCAAAAGCTGCAGGAAGAAAATTATGAACAAGCACGAAACTTTTTCAATGAAGCCCTTGAAATAAAACCGAACTCTCCATATGCACTGATGAATCTTGGAGCCATCTGTGAGCACGAGGGTGATACTAAAGGAGCTATCAGATATTATCAGAGGGTTGTTGATAGTGTAAGTGATAGTGAAAACAGTGAGTATGAAGGCGATGATCCGAACAGAATGAACCTGGTACAAATTTGCAGGGACAACATTAAACGACTCCTGCAGGAGCAAGATACCTGGCCATATCCGGAAAATAGTGAGTAGGAATTAGATACGAATGCAACAGTCTGAAAAATTCTTCATTGAAAAATTCGGTATCCCTGAAGAAGAGGTACACCAGGCCTTTGAACTTCATCAGGAAAAAGGCAGCTCACTGGTGAGTGTCCTGGCACGCCAAAACGTTGAGAATGAGCTTAGTCTCCTGCAGAAACTTGGCCGGGAGCTTACCATGGAGCATACCTTTTCCCTTCCGGCTGATATTCAAACAGATTTTACTGCTGCCATCCCCATAGCCTTTCTTAAAAAGCATATCATGGTTCCTGTTACAACAGGAGATGATGAGTTTATTGCCATTAACGATCCATTTAACTATCAGCCCATAGATGAACTCCGTCACATCCTGAATTTGAATGGAATACGCCAGGTGCTCTGCCCAAAAGCAGCCATCATTTCAGCCATCAACTTCGCCTATGACATGACTCAAAATACCGCTGAAGAGGTTATGCAGGATATTGATGAAGAGGATCCTGAAGCTCTGTTTTCAGAAATTGAGGGAACAGGAGATCTGCTCGATGACACCAGCGACTCACCGGTTATCCGGCTGGTTAACCTTATGTTCTCTCAGGCAGTGAGGGATAAAGCATCGGATATCCATATTGAGCCCTACCAGAATTCTCTGAAAATCAGGCAACGACTGGATGGTATCCTCTATGATATGCTCAGTCCTCCAAAACATGTGCAGTCTGCCCTGACCTCAAGAATCAAGGTTATGGCCAAACTCAACATTGCTGAAAAACGCCTTCCACAGGATGGCCGGATCGAGCTGAAAGTGGGCAACAGGGAAGTGGACATTCGTGTCTCCACACTGCCAACTGTTTTTGGTGAACGGGTGGTGCTGCGATTACTTGATAAATCTTCAGTGCTCCTCTCTCTCACTGATCTTGGTATGCCCGATGACCGCTTTGCTCCCTTCCAGGAACAGATAAAAGCAGCCAATGGCATTGTCCTTGTTACCGGCCCCACCGGAAGTGGAAAAACCACTACTCTGTATGCAGCGCTCACCTCCATTAACAACACTGACATTAACATCATTACAGTGGAGGATCCCATAGAGTACATGATTAGTGGAATTGGTCAGGTTCAGGTCAACCCGAAAATTGATCTTACCTTTGCATCCGGCTTACGCTCCATTGTCCGCCAGGATCCTGATGTTATTCTTGTGGGTGAGATCCGTGATTCTGAAACAGCACAGATCGCTATCCAGTCTGCACTCACCGGACATCTGGTATTCTCCACTCTGCACACTAATGATTCGGCCAGTGCCATTACACGCCTTATTGACATGGGTATTGAACCCTTTCTAATTGCCTCTTCCATTAATGCAATTTTGGCCCAGCGTCTGGTTCGTATTATCTGCTCTCATTGCAAAGAAAGTTACAGTCCTGATCCTGATGCAATGAAAAAGCTTGGACTTTCAGATGGGGAAATGGAGGGGAAAATGGTATACCGCGGCAAAGGATGCGCCAAATGCCACTATACCGGGTTCAAAGGACGCTGCGGTATTTTTGAACTGCTGCTTATGAATCAGGACATGAAGCACCTTGTGTTAACTACTGCAAACTCCAATGATATCAGGGCGCAGGGAATAAAAAACGGCATGATCACTCTACGCCGTGATGGTGCAGACAAAGTACTCAATGGCATCACCACCATTGAAGAAGTTTTCCGTGTTTCACAGGAATGACAAGGACATGATGCCCTGCGGGCACATTCAGAAGACAGAAGCCAGAATAGTTAGCAGCCTGCGGCTGAAATAACTACAGTTGGTTTTCA
>DQVD01000365.1 GCA_015661935.1 Desulfocapsa sulfexigens
AAAATAGACTGGATATTCTCAAATGCTATTTCTTTACCCGGATGGAGTTCGACGAAGTAATAAAGTACACCCAAAAGCGCTATAATTATTAATAATACCAGGGTAAAGAGGAAGAGAAATATTTTTTTCAGCATAGGGACAGTGGGGCAAAAACCGGCGTAACTTTCTGAGAAGAATTACCAGTGCTAACACGGGGAAAATAAATGTTTATTGACACGCAACAGAACTTATTCTTATTGCATATTCTAACTATTTCGGGTTTAAGTAACAAAATTTATAAGATTGTACTGTGTTCCAGCACATATCTCAAGGACGCTTTTGGTAAAAAAAAATCATTTTAAAATAGAGAGCATCTTACTAACTGATTCGTGAAATCTCTTCTTAATATACATATTTTTATGCCTCGATTTTTCTCATACAATATAAAGACCTTTTTTCTCGTAACTGTCGTTGTTCTGCTGTCCTCCTGTGGAAGTAAAAACACAACAGTAAGCTACTCATTACCTGATGATCTGATTGCCTCACCTGTGAGTTCTTCATCCACGGATCCCGAATTGCTGCTTATTGAAGCAGAACCTGAGCGGTGCCTTACTGAAGAACTTGAGGCTCTTCGTCGTTCAGGTACCTGGCAGGCACAAACCGATTTAACACTCCACGACCAGTCCAAAGAAACATCATACGACTTCCCTGTTGTCATAAATAAACAGGTGAAAGCTTATCTTGATATTTTCCAGAATAAACAGAAAAAAACCTTTGGTCGGTGGCTGGCCCGCTCAGGGAAATATATTCCCATGCTCCAGAGAGAATTGCGTGAAGCAGGGCTTCCACAAGACCTTGCTTACCTTGCAATGATTGAAAGCGGCTTTAATCAACGAGCCTATTCCCGCGCAAAGGCAGTTGGTCTCTGGCAGTTCATCAAGGGAACTGGAAAGCAGTATAATTTACGAATTGACAGATATGTTGATGAACGCCGTCATGCGGAGAAATCTACCAAAGCTGCCGTTGCCTTCCTCTCTGACTTATATGCAAATTTTGGAGACTGGCATCTGGCAGTAGCAGGCTATAATGCAGGTGCAGGAAAAATCGGAAGAGGCCTTAAACGCTATAAAGTTGATAATTTCTGGAGCCTTGCCCAACATCGCTATCTTCGCCTAGAAACCAAACGCTATGTCCCAAAGCTGATAGCCGCAATCATCATTGCCAAAAATCCCGAGCAGTATGGATTTACAAATATTCAGTATGAAGCACCACTTGAGTATGAAACGCTACGCGTAGGTCCGGGGCTAAGTCTTGATGCCGTTGCCTTAATTTGCAACACAAACAGTAAAGAAATTAAAAAACTCAATCAGGAATTAAAAACTGGCAGAACCCCTCTCAATAAAAGTCACTATGATGTGCAAATACCAGTAGGAAAAAAAGAACTTGCCGAGGCTAATCTTCCCCGCTTAAACAGCGTTGTCAGTACCGGCTATAAAACACACGTTATCCGTAAGGGTGATACTCTGTCAAAAATTTGTAAACGATATAACATCAACAAAACAACGCTTCTAAAAATCAACAATCTTAGAAGCAGTAAACTGGTCGCAGGTAAACATCTACGTATTCCATACAGTAGTGCGAGATATCGTCTGCTCGCAAAAGGTTCGAAAGGAAATATTGTAACTGACGATCTCGTCCTGCATACAATAAAACCCGGCGAAACTATTTCTAAAATTGCTGACTCGTACAACATTCCTCCAGAATTGATTGTCACGTGGAACGGGCTGAAAAGCATCCACAAGATCAGAGCAGGACAACAACTGGCACTCTATATTGTCGACGATAGTAAGACATTGAGTTTTACAAAAAGTCCTCAACCTTCAACGCCAAGCCGTATTATTGCCACTCCCTCTAAAAGAAATTCATCAATGATCATTCTTGCTGAACAGAAAAAATTCTCCGTAAAAGAGGTCACTCCTGCAAAAAGCAAAATCACCTGGTATCGAGTTCGTCGTGGAGACTCGCTGTGGACAATTGCCAGAAGGTTTAATCTTTCCACAAAACAACTCAAAACCTGGAACAAGCTCAAATCCAACCGTATCCATCCTGGAATCAAGTTGAAAATCAGTAATGTTTAATGGTATAATCCACTCGTCTCGATAAAAGTAATATGTACGTGAACTGATTAGTAGACAGCAAAATTTTCATTACTTCAAAATCCTCTGTGCAACAATCTGTAATTATACAATCTTTATATCTTGTAGATTTTACATACCTCGGTGAGAACTGACAATATCTCTTATAAGCATATGCCAAATCAAACATTCCCACTATACGAATATCCCTCAGATGTACACACTCTCAGTCATGAAGGGAAAACCATTCTTCTCATTGGAACAGCCCATATTTCTCAGGAATCAGTTGATCTTGTGGAACAAGTAATTTCCCGGGAACAACCAGACTGTGTCTGTCTTGAGCTTGATGAAAAACGATACACTTCACTCACTCAAAAGAAAAAATGGCAATCACTTGATCTCAAACAGATCATTAAAGACAAGCAACTTTCTACCCTGATGGTTAACCTTCTCATGGCATCGTACCAGAAGAAACTCGGAGGACAACTTAGCGTAAAACCGGGTGCTGAACTTCTCGCTGCTGCTAATACTGCCACAGCAAATGATATTCCAATTGCCCTTTGTGATCGTGATGTTCGTATCACCCTTCGCAGGGCCTGGAAATCAACCTCTTTTTTCAAAAAAGGCTATCTTCTTGCTACTCTCTTTGCTTCACTTTTTGATTCCACGGAAATAAGTGAAGAGAAGCTTGCTGAAATGAAAAAGCAAGATATACTATCCGAGTTAATGGATGAGATGGGTACAGCACTTCCTGATGTGAAAAAAGTACTCATTGATGAACGAGACATTTATCTTTCTGAGAAAATCAAAGAAGCAACAGGAGAACGCTTGGTGGCCGTGGTTGGAGCTGGTCATGTGGGTGGAATAAAGACAGTATTCCAACAAGATCGCAGCGCAGATCTTGATAAAATCACCAAAATCCCCCCTGTTTCAAAAACCTTGAAGACTCTTGGCTGGTCCATTCCACTGCTAATAATTGGTTCAATTGTCGCAATCGGAATGCAAAAAGGTATGGCTGATGCCGGGGCGAACCTCCTTTACTGGATACTTGCCAACGGAATCCCTTCTGCCATTGGCGGCATGCTCGCATTTGCAAATCCCCTTACCGTTATTGGTGCATTTTTAGCAGCACCAGTAACCAGCCTGACACCTGTCATTGGTGCCGGATATGTAGCCGCATTTATACAGGTGATGAGAACTCCGCCGGTGGTAAAAGAATTTGAAACCGTTGGTGATGATATGGGAACTGTCAAAGGATGGTGGAAAAACAGACTGTTACGTGTTTTTCTGGTATTTCTTTTTACAGGTTTTGGCTCCTCCATTGGTACCTATGTGGGCGGCTATAAAATCATTAAAAACCTTATTAGTTAAATGTATCGAAAAATTAGAGTTTTTGTGTGAATCATTCTCGGAAGTGGATGCCTGATAAAAATCAACTCTAGTTATTTCAGCCGCAGGCTGCTAACTATTCTGACTTCTGCCCC
>DQVD01000149.1 GCA_015661935.1 Desulfocapsa sulfexigens
CTTTATTCACAGCCGTAACTGGTATTCTGAGGCTCCTCTCTGTCGGACACCCCATGATTGTTTATGTCAATGACATTCCAAAGTTCGTGCCAGAAGATGAAGATTTGAAACTTTCCTATTATTCAAGGGGTTTAACGGGGTTCCACAGAACTAAAGTCCCTTAAAGAGGCAATACCATTATTGTGGTATTGGCGACACTTTGGAAGAAACTCTACAAAAGGGTAGGGGTGTTATCGAAAACCGGAAAAGTACAAGAATGTTAGAAAACAATTACAACAGCACAAAGTCGTGGGCTCTTGAAGCACTTTTTACCGTAGAAACAGCTTATTTGGGGCATGGTACATTTTGTTGCAATGACACTGCAATGGTGGGATGTTTGAGACGTAATATATCTCTTATGTTTCGTATAGATAACTTCTTTCGCGGCATGATAAACCTCCTTGAATTTTAGATTCAAAAAGGCTTTTTCTAGCATCTTGTTCTATGCGTCGCTTTACTTACAAAACTGCTGTCCGCTTTCCTCTGGAATCACTGTCCAGATTCAAATGGAATGGGTGTCTGGATTGCTCTGGAATACTCAGTATTGTGTAGATAGTAAAGTTTTCAACCACAAGATATGGTATGCTCAAAAACTCAAATCCTTATGTCGAATATCAAGTATTTAATAATATTCTTGACTTTCCGCAGGTGTCTTTTATGATGTTACAATTGCTTAGGTGAGGTTTGAGGGATTAAATCATCACCCCACATCACCTACTTCTCCCCTATCACCCTTGCTTCACTTGGGAGATTCGGACTGACGCAACAAAACAGTAATAAAATCCAACTTAAAGGAGGTATGTAGCTTTGTACAAGAAAATCTTAGTGGCCGTAGATGGCTATGACCCGTCACTCGGAGCTGCTAAAAGGGCAGTAGAGATGGCTGCTCAATATGGTTCTCAAGTCATTGTCATGCAGGTGGCAGAAGATATTCCATTACTTGAAGTGGAAAAAAGTATCGAAGAAGCTTCTTTTATAGGACTGCAGCACAAACCACTTACTGACAAGCCGTTGGCTTTAGTGTCAGCGTATTGTCAACAACATGGCGTAGACGTTGTTACCCTCAAGGAAAAAGGAGGTATAACTGCTTGTATTTTAAAAGTGGCTGAAGACAATGATGTCGATTTGATTATCATTGGAGATTCCGGCAGAAAAGGAGCACAAAAGTGGTATTTTGGTAGCGTAGCTCAAGCAGTGACAGAAGGGGCCCGCAGCCCGGTGTTGATACTAAAAAAAGGTTCAGTAGACATTTCGGACATGCCTGCTTTGCTGCCTGTTCTGGAAGAGTCTCCTAAGGTAAAAATTGTCAAACCGGTTTTCCAACCGGAAGTATTTAAGCAGAGCTTTAAATTTTCATTCAGCCTTTTTGTAGCTTTCGCAATAATATACTTTGGTGCTGTATTATTGACTTCTGCCCCTATGAAGGAAACGGCTGCTACCCCCATAATGGGGTTGCCGCTTGCCATTTGGGCTGGCTGGGGAACGCTTATTGGCGGAGTGTTAATTACCCGAATATATCTTGCTAAAAGCATCTAACAACCTAAAGGATATAAAAAACCTATGGATAACCCAATAGCATTATCAATAGTGGCATTAAGTGTAATACTTACAATTTATATAAGTTATTCTAGCCGGCGACATACTCGTACTACAGCATCTTTCTATGTGGCCGGAGGACAAATACCGTGGAAGATTAACGGATTGGCTATGCTCGGGGATTATAGCAGCGCAGCGAGTTTTTTGGGCGTAGCCGGGGCGATAGCCCTAGGTGGTATTGACGGATGGTGGATAGCACTAGGGTTTTTTGGAGCTTGGATTACCGTTTTATTGGTAGCAGCTGGCCCGCTTAAAAAAGCTGGTAAGTTTACCATTGCAGATGCGCTGGGAGCTCGATTTGAAGGTCGGGGGATAAAAATCCTGGCCATGATTAGTACGATTGTTCTTTGTACTCTTTATTTAGTGCCCCAAATAGTGGGTGCTGGCCACTTGTTTAAATTATTATTAGGCTGGAATTTTTTACCTACGGTAATCGCAACTGGTGTACTGATGGCTTTATTTGTAATTCTAGGTGGTATGCGCGGCACTACTTATAACCAGGCTACCCAAGGAGTTCTGTTGTGGGGTGCAATGGCTACATTGTTGATAGTCTCCAGCGTTATTTATTTCGGTGGTAATCCGTTAAATATTATTGATGCCAGCCATGAAATGGTTCCTCCTAGTGTGGCTGTTTCAGAAGCTACCGCTATTATGAACGACATTGGCACAGAAGATGCTGTAGCTGTGATTGCGGCTACCCGGAAAGCGATGCCTGATGCACCTAGTGCCTTAACGCCTGGAGTTGGCTTGCGGGATATAATGAACCAAATAAGTTTAGTATTGGGTCTGTTTTTCGGTGTATTAGGACTCCCACACATACTGATTCGCTTTTATACCGTGCAGGATGCTAAGTCGGCTCAGAAAAGTACTGAGTTAACCATTTGGGGGCTGGGAACTTTTTATGCCATGGTATTGCTAGTAGGATTAGCGGCGATGTACTTGCTGTACCCTGCCATTATACAGCTTTTAGATGAAGGCCAGCGCGGCATGGCGACCAATATGACTGTCCCGATGTTGGGTCAGTTGCTGGGCGGCGAGATTTTCTTAGGTATTATTGCTGCTGGCGCATTGGCAGCTATGCTCAGCACATCAGCCGGTTTGTTGATTTCAGCCACTACCAGTTTTGCCCATGACCTTTATGCCGGCATTCTCAAACCGGATAGTAGTGATCGCGAGCAGTTACTTTTTGCTAAAGTAGGTGCAGGTGTACTGGCAGTACTTGCCATCGTGATGGCTGTTTGGCTAAAAGATGTCAATGTTGGTATGCTGGTGGGGATGTGCTTTGGTATAGCGGCCAGCACCTTTGCTCCGGCTTTGCTCTTTACACTGTGGTGGCGCAGATTAACCAAACAAGGTATCATGGCCGGAATGGCTGTTGGTTTACTAAGTTCTTTGTTATTTACATTTGGAAGATTTTTTGGTGTCGACTCCATAGCTGGTATTCCCGTACTGGTAAACCCTGCTCTTTACAGTGTTCCTGCTGCTGTAATTGCTCTGATCGTAGTGACTTATCTTACTAAAGATACCGGAAAAGTGGATGACTTTATGGCTGTAGCTCATACAAAAGATTGATGTATTGATTAAACAGGCAATACGTTAAAAGCCTCCGAACGGGAGGCTTTTAACGTATTGGAAAATTAATTTGTGGTGCATTGAATGACCATTCCAACCTTTAGAAAAGGTTCCTCCTTCTGCAGCTACTCTCCATACCAGTACTTGGGGTAACAAAAGCATAAATGGCCTGTCCCTTAATCTTGTGTGGAATCCCAACAGCAGCTGCCTCTGCAATAACCGGATGCGAAACGAGAGCAGATTCAATCTCAGCCGTTCCAAGTCTGTGACCTGATACATTAACTACATCATCAAGACGACCCATGATCCAGAAATAACCGTCATCATTCTTGCGGGTACCATCTTCTGGATCGTAGGTGTCTTTGTAACGGTTAAAATAGGCTTTCTTGTATCGTTCAGGATCACCAACACACCGCGAAGCATTCCCGGCCATGGTTTTCGAATTACAAGATGTCCACCCTCATTTGGGCCTGCTTCCACACCTTCCTCATTAAAAATAGCGGCTTCAATTCCGGGAAGCGGCAGGCTTGCAGCCCCGGGTTTTGTTGGTGTGGCGTAGGGGAGTGGCGAAATCATGATTCCACCGGTTTCAGCCTGCCACCAGGTACCAACGATGGGTAGCTTTTCTTTCCCGATATTTACATGATACCACATCCACGCCTCGGGATTGATCGGCTCACCAACCGATCCAAGAATACGGAGACTGGAAAGATCATAACGCTGCGTAGGTCCGTCACCATCACGCATAAGAGCACGAATAACGGTGGGTGCAGTGTAGAAAGTATTTACTTAGAATTTCTCAACTATCTTCCAGA
This sequence comes from Desulfocapsa sulfexigens, assembly GCA_015661935.1. GTDB lineage: Bacteria > Desulfobacterota > Desulfobulbia > Desulfobulbales > Desulfocapsaceae > Desulfocapsa > Desulfocapsa sulfexigens_A. The sequence goes on from DQVD01000149.1 coordinate 4,023, forward strand.
AACGATCTGGGCCGGGATACGTTGGCACGCCTTCAAACGTTTCACTGAAGGGCGTCGTACAAAAAATACGGCTGGAAATGCAGCGAACGCAAACCGCAATGCAGCCAGCAGCATCGGAGGCACACCATCAAGACCAAGCTTGACCACCGTAAAGTTGGCTCCCCAGAGAGCTACCATCAGAAGTGCCAGGGCAAAATCTTTATTGTTCATAGTCACCTAAACTCTCTCCCCATTCGTGGGCTAAAACTTTTGTAAAGGTCTTTGTCCACCAACAAAAATAACTTTATTTTTTACTCTTTGAGTCCTGATCTTCATAAAACCCGCCTGTCGAAGCCACAATGATTCCTTGCTCTGTTGTCCTGTAAACCTTTTAATCACACACCTTGACCTGTTTTTTTCTGTTGGGATAAATAGAAACCCTCCCGGACGTAACAATATTCGACAATAGCAGAGATCTTCCAAAATAGTATTCACATTGGCTTCTGTTGCTAAAGAGAGTGCGTAAAAAACAAGGCCAAATCGTGCTTTACTTCTGTAATCCCGTAACCTTTGAGAAAGCCGAATGAAAGTGGCTGTCTCTGGAACTGAGGCAGATAGTTGCATATTAAAAGCCATGTCCCCATGAACACTGAGAATTTCAAGTGCGTTATCCCTCTTCTGAAATATTCGAAAGAACTGTGCGAACTTGGCCTCTGCTACTTTTTTTTTGTAAAAAAGTTTTCACCATGAATAACGCTATTCAACAATAACTCCTTTTGCTTTTTCATCTTATGTACCTGTATTATTATTTGTACCGTATCTACCAAGGGGCACAGAATATTTACTCAGTGAAACCTGGACAGTAAAACGGCGAACACAATTGCCATGGTGTACCAGACAAAAAACTTGGTGATGGAGCGAATGCCTCCCTTTTCCTCCTGCCCGCACAAACAACCGCCCATTCCTCTGGCCTCCCAGCGACTACTGTCTTCCGGCCTCATCAGCCAGAACAAAATATGCTCTCTTCTTTGTATTCTCATCATCTGCCCTCCGTATATTGCTGCAAGTTGACTTTTTTCTTTTTCCTTTGCGTCATTTTACCTGAAGTGGTAAACAAGAACAGATACAGAACAAAAGAAAAACAACCGTAACAGATCGCTAACAACTAGAGTAAGGACATGGAATATCAATACTTAAAAATAGCCAACAAGCTGGAACAACAGATTCAGGCAGGAGAATATCTGGCTGGGGATAAACTTCCCTCTTTACGCAAACTACGGGCTGCCACAGGACGTTCTATCTCCACCGTTTACCAGGCCTACGAGGAGCTTGAAAACCGTGGGCTGGTTGAGGTAAGGGAAAAATCAGGCTTTTTTGCAAGACCACTTCTTAACGACATTCTTCCCTTACCTAAACAGGGTGTCCCGCCCATAAAATCACATAAAGTGGCAATAAATGTCTTGTCCTCCATGATGCAGCGGAGTTTGACCAATCCAGACCTGATCCCCTTTGGTGAGGCAACTCTTTCAAACTCTCTTCTGCCAGGAAAACAAATGGCAGCAGCTGTACGTTCTGCTGCTGCCGGATATCAAGACGGAAGCTGTAGTGGTTACGGAGCACCCTCGGGCTACGAAAAACTACAAAAAGAGATTAGCAAACGTTCCATCGATCTCCCCCATTTGGACGGTGATAATGAAATCATTATTACGCAAGGATGTATGAACGGTATTGAACTATGCTTACGCAGTGTGGCACGCCCGGGAGATACCATACTTCTTGAATCCCCTACTTTTCTCTGTTATCTTCAACTGATTGAAGATCTCAACATGCAGGCTCTGGAGGTTCCTGCCAATCCATCAACTGGCCTTGATCTTAAAACCCTTCAACAGACTGTGGATGAACATGATATCCGGGCGGCTCTTTTTATCCCCACCTTTCAAAATCCTCTGGGATTTGATATGGCTGCCGCAGCCAAGAAAGAACTGGTTGCTCTGTTTACCAAACGTGGAATTCCCATTATTGAGGATAATATTTACAGCAACCTCTATTTTGGAGAGCATAAATCGCTTCCCTTGAAGCATTTTGACAGTCAGGGGATGGTGCTTTACTGCAATTCCTTTTCAAAAGACATCATGCCGGATATACGGATAGGTTGGCTTCTGGCGGGAAAGTACCGGGAAAAGGTAAAACGGCTCAAATTTAATAACAGCCTTGCAAATTCCCAGTTGATGCAGCATGCACTGGCTATGTATTTAAAAGGCGGCGGCTATGAACGACATCTTCGCAAACTCCGTAACAGCCTTCGGAAACA
>DQVD01000040.1 GCA_015661935.1 Desulfocapsa sulfexigens
GAATCTCCCCGCTATGTTCCACACTACTTGTGCCATCATCATGTTTCAAAATAAGCCCCCCGTCTACGGCAAGATCACAGGCCAATGCCTTATATTGAGGATTCATAATTACATCGTAGCCAAACTGCACCCGTTTTCCCAATGTATCGGACAACTCTTTCCAGCGTTTAATAATAGGATGCTCGTCCAGATATTCATCCCCACCGCCACGTGCCAGCCACTGTTCCTCCTCATACAGGAGTAGCCCAATATAATAACGTAGCTTTGCCAGAAAGGAGAGGGCAAAGGAAGAGAGTTCAATCGGGCGGTTTAAAACCTGGGACAAGGAAACAGCTGATTCCTGGAGTTCAGGAGGGAAGGATTCGTTATTGATATTCAAACCAAACCCCATAAGGTGATAATTTTCCTTATAAACAGGGCTGCAAAAGCCCTCGATTAGAAACCCGGCCTGTTTTTTTCCTCCCAGCAGCACATCATTTACCCAGCGGATAGCAGCCGAAGATGCTCCTTCCTGACGTAAGGCTTCACAACAGGCAATACCGGGAATCAACGGCAGGAAATTTCTAAATTGAGGAAGAAACGTATCGGCAATAAGAAGACAGCCCCATAATCCACCGGGGGGAGCATGCCAGGTACGACTGAAACGGCCTTTGGAAAGCGAAAGGGAAGAGGCAAGAATAAGACTGCCGTTAGCAACAGACTGGCCTGATTCTTCACATGACCGGATATGACTCCGCGCTGTATCCATGGCACGAACAAGCGAGGGATACACTCGAATAACAGAGCCAGCATAGGCACCGTAGCGAAAGATTGTTTCACTGTCCAACGCGCTTTCTTTCCTGCGCCAGGGAAGTTCAACAGTTGCGACATAATCGTCAAGAATTGAAGGAATGAGAAGACTTAGATTATTATCCACAGCATGTAACCATTGATTTCCAGTAGCCCCGGAACTGTAAGCGCTTACCAGTTCCTCATATTCGTCCGTTTGGGACTGCGTCGCATGTGCAGTTATATGCAAGCAGGCTCAAACGGACGAATATGAGGTGCTGGGGAACGCTTACACTATCAATCTTTTTTATCCCACTCGGCTTTTACCTTATTGATAATCTTTTTAATAATCGGCAACTTCCCAGAAGGACAAACACCTATCAAAGGAGCACCCTGATCCACCGAAACCCCGGGCTTAAAATAGACGGAATGAATCACGCCTTGCACCCCACTGTAATACACCGGGGTATCCCGTTTCATAAGAGACATGATAATAATATCATCTCCGGGTTTAACTGAAACTTCCCGGACTTCCTTTTTTTCTATCCGTGACTGCACATCCGGCGAGAAAAAGTATTTTGCACGCTCAGGAGCTGGAAATATAGAAAGAACTTCCTTTAGAATGGATTCAATAATTTCTTTTTTCTTCAGGGGATGACGAATGGTCATCAACTTTTCACCAGCTTCAACGAACCGCCCTTCAAATTCATCACGGAGAGTTGAAACTACGCCGTTGGTCGTGGCCGTGACCTTTTGGGGGTTTCTCTCTCTTGTGATCTCAAACAGCACCGTTCCGGGGATATGTCTCCACTCACCGCTAACGGCATCCACATCATCACCTTCTTTTACAAGAAAACGTATCTTACCGGTATGGCTTGCGTAAATATCCACATACTCATACGGGTCAGAGTGATACTTTCTCAGAATTTCATCAAAATCTATTTCTTCAGACATCGCTTATTATATACGTTATACGTTAAAAAAACTATTCAGGTATGATCGAAAACTGCCTATCAGTGATCGCTGCCATGCGCTGGAGCAGCATGTTCAGAATCAGTCTTCCCATGTCCGGCTGCAGCACCATGATGCGCTTTAACCTTGGGAGCCCTGGCAATCTGCATATCCACAATTTTACAATCGGAACGAACAATACTATTGCTGATAAACATTTTATTGACAAAAGTGAAAACCCCGGTGTCCTGAGATTTTACCCTATCAAAGATAACCCATTTATCACGTCCCTGTTCATTGCCTGCCGCATCAAATAAAGTACAGAGAATCGCAACATTTTTTATATCATGTTCGCCCTTGTTTTCAATAGAAAAAGAGGCATCCACCATATGACCTTTTTGGGGGACTTCGACAGCAGAATGTACAAGAGCAACAGAGTGTAATAACTCCTCAGCAGATTTCGACACTCTGATCTCAGGCAGCAAAACACCTGCAATACCAGTTGATGAAGCATTGATTTTCGACACACCAAAAGCTACAAGACAGACAACCACAGCACTCAGTCCAATATTCCCCCAAAACTTTCCATTCATAAAATTCTCCCCCTCCCTTGAATCAAAACGATATTTCAGCTGACCAGACAATCAGTCAACATTATGTGACAATGCAAAGTCAGACATTTATTCTATACTGATATAATCCTGTGTTGGCAAGCCTATTCGTATTCGAATTTGGTCGATTTTGACCTTTCACAGTCTGCCGGACAATAGTATATATGGCGCTTTAAGTAGAAATTGCTTCTCAATCACAAAACCATAAACCGCTATGCCAAAAAATCCGGACAACAGAGATTCTCTTTTTGAAGTAGAACAAATAAGTGAAGATTTTATTTTTAACGAACGGGTCGCACAGGTCTTTGATGACATGCTTGACCGCTCCGTCCCCTTTTACAGGGAAGTTATCCATTCCATTGCACGTATTTTAGATGTCACTCTTGCAAACAAGAGCCAAATAGTCGATCTGGGTTGCGCCACCGGAGCCACTCTTTTGCAGCTAAGCAGTCTCCTTGAAAAACGAGACTTTCAATACACAGGCATAGACAATTCACCCGCCATGCTGGATAAAGCACAACTTAAAGCCGAGCTTTTCTCAAAGCAGGAGTGTCTGCATTTTATCCAGGAAGACATTTTGGATATGGATTGGCCAGATACCTCCGCTTTTATCCTCAATTATACCCTGCAGTTCATCCGTCCAATAAATCGAGAAAAATTATTAAAACAAATATATACAAATCTTGTCCCTGGCGGCATCTGTATTCTCAGTGAAAAAATCATTTCTCATCACCCCAACTTGAACAGAAAATTTATAGATATTTATCATACATTTAAAAAGGAGCGGGGCTACTCCGAACTTGAAATTGCAAAAAAACGGGAAGCATTGGAAAATATTCTGATTCCCTGCTCCCTGGAAGAAAATAAAGCCATGTTACAATCCGCCGGTTTTGTGGAAGTCGAACCATTTTTTCAATGGTTCAACTTTGTTTCTTTTATTGGTGTCAAACCACTTTCCTGAAAAACGAATCCATTATGAATTACATAGAACTCCTGCCAGATTCTGCCAGATACGACGAAATTTCCATACTCCATAAAGAAAAACAGAAATGGATAAATCAGGATAAAAAAGGATTTCTTCGCTATCGTAAACCCTGTGAAATTTTACAAAGATTCCCTGCTGTAAATATCGATTACAAGGGAGATGTGGTTCAAATTGGAGAGACAAACGAAATCTCAAACACAGAAAAAGAACAAATCGATTCAGCCCTGAGGGATTTCATTCCCTGGCGCAAAGGGCCCTTTTCTGTTTTTGGCACTGACATTGACACGGAATGGCAAAGCCAGCGAAAGTGGCAGCGACTTCTCCCAAGACTTCCTGATTTAAATGGAAAAATAGTTGCAGATATCGGATGCAGCAATGGGTATTACATGTTCCGCATGGTACCCCACAAACCTGAGCTTGTTATCGGTTTTGAACCCTCTATTCAGCACTATTACTGTTTTAAGGGGCTGAATGGCATGGCCCGACAGGAAAACCTCCACATAGATCTCCTTGGTGTGGAACATCTGCCACTCTTCCCGGAATGTTTTGATGTACTTTTTCTGATGGGCATCATATATCATCGAAGCTCTCCAGTGGATACACTGCGGGACGTATTCTCTTCTCTTTCAAGTGGCGGCACACTCATTCTCGAATCTCAGGCCATTCCCGGCACGAGCGCGACAGCACTTTTTCCTGAGAAAACCTATGCAAAAGTTCCCGGAACCTATTTTGTCCCCACAGGAAACTGTCTGCAAAACTGGCTTCTCCGGGCAGGGTTCTCAGATATTGAGCTTTTCTGTCAGCACCCAATGTCCAGTACTGAACAACGGCGTACCGACTGGATGCAGTTTGAATCCTACTCTGACTTTATTGATCCGGCAGATCCTGCTAAAACAGTAGAAGGCTATCCGGCTCCCGACCGGGTTTTCATCATTGCACGGAAAAAATAAAAGAAGCAGACGGCTTTTCTTGCCTTTGGTCGTAAGTATGGTAGAGTTGGAAAGAAATTATCTAAGGAACGTGCACGAAATAAATTGAACAAATGATTGTCCTTTTTTCCGTCATCTGCGTTGCTCGTTGATCACATAACCGTTATGTTCCCGTCTCGCGCCTTGAATACGAAAAAAAATGCCTATTCATTTTTGTTCAATTTATTTCGCTCCCGTTCCTAACCAGCCTCATTAATTTGTAAGGAGC
>DQVD01000109.1 GCA_015661935.1 Desulfocapsa sulfexigens
CAGGTACTTGAGTTTAATCCGGAACTGATTTCAGTTGCTGATCCGGACGATGCTACAAGGCTAAGTGAAAAGCTCCCCCTGGAATTCAGATCTAGGGTGCGATACGGAAGTGCCGGCAGTCAGGAGGTAGCAACACTTGATTCTGCTGACATGACAATATCTGCAATTGTTGGTGCGGCTGGTCTTCTGCCAACGCTTGCTGCCATTGAAGCCGGCAAAGATATAGGACTTGCCAATAAAGAATCCCTTGTTATGGCAGGTAAACTTGTCATGGATAAATGCAGGGAAAAGGGTGTCAGGCTTCTTCCTGTTGATTCGGAACATAGTGCAATATTTCAGGCTCTGGAAGCGGGACACAAAGATGATGTGGCTAAAATAATTCTTACTGCTTCCGGTGGGCCTTTTAGAGAAAAAAGTCTTAAGGAACTGAAGCAAGTCACTCCGGATCATGCACTTAATCATCCAAACTGGGATATGGGACGAAAAATTTCCATCGACTCTGCAACCCTTATGAATAAAGGCCTTGAAGTTATTGAGGCAAAATGGCTTTTTGATGTATCTGTTGATGCTATTGATGTGGTTGTTCACCCTCAATCCATCGTTCATTCCCTTGTTGAGTTTCAGGACGGTTCAGTGATTGCCCAGCTTGGAATACCTGACATGCGTATTCCAATAGCATATGCCCTTTCGTATCCGAGACGATTAGCTATGTCTTTTCCAAGGCTTAATCTTGCTCAATGTGCCAGGCTGGAGTTCCAGGAACCGGACTGTAAAAAGTTTCCTGCTTTGTCCCTTGCTTTCAAGGCCATTCGCCAAGGCGGTATTCTTCCGGCAGTACTCAATGCTGCCAATGAAATAGCAGTTGATGCCTTTCTGAATGGAAAAATTCCTTTTCTTGATATTGCTGCAACAGTGGCTACAGTAATGGAACAGGTTCAGGAGGGGAGCGAAGATTCCATAGAGGATATTCTTGCTGCCGACAGCGCAGCACGGGATGCTGCAATTGCATTGACTAATATTTATTAAGGGTTTGATGATAAATAACAGGGAATTTTCCAGTTGCGAATTGGAAAGCTCAGGATAGTTATCACCGAGTCCTAAGATTAATTAATTACTGACACCTGTGGGTTTTATATGAATACTGTTGTTTCGTTTATTGTTTGTTTGGGGATTCTCATTTTTATTCATGAGCTAGGGCATTTTCTTTTTGCTAAACTTTTTAAGGTGAGAGTTCTCAAGTTTTCCCTCGGTTTTGGCCCTAAGATATTCAGTAAAACTGTTGGAGAAACAGAATATCAGTTGAGCGCATTGCCGCTTGGCGGGTACGTGAAAATGTTTGGGGAAAATCCTGATGAACAGGCAGAAGCCGGAAGCATGGAAAAACAAGCTTCCTTTGCCCATAAAACGGTGTGGCAGCGATTTTTAATTGTTCTTGCGGGGCCTCTTTTTAATCTCTTATTTAGCCTGGTGCTCTTCTTTTTTGTCTTTTTGTTTATGGGATTGCCGGATACTCATGATACCACTAAAGTCGGGCAGGTAACACCAGATTCACCTGCCGCTATGGCCGGTGTGCAGGTGGATGATGTTATCCTTAGCATCAATGGACACCCCACCGATGAATGGATGGATGTCCTGAATCTTGTGAAAGATTCCAAAGGTGAGCCACTAAGCTTTTGGGTCGCCCGTGGGGACAGGGAGCTTGAGCTGGTAGTGACTCCAACCGTGCAACCAGTGAAGAATATTTTCGGAGAAGAGGTCGATCAGCGCTTTATGATTGGTATTGTGAGGGCTGATGAACTCTTCTATACACCAACCGGGCTTGTGGGGGCTTTTACTGCTGCCTGTCAGCAGACATGGATGTATATCAGTCTCACGGTGCTTGGTTTCGTAAAACTTATTCAACAGGTTGTTCCGGTATCAGAGCTTGGCGGGCCTATCCTGATTGCGCAAATCGCCGGAAAACAGATGCAGGCCGGCTGGATAAACTTTATCTTTTTTACAGGATTGCTCAGTGTGAATCTTGGTATCTTAAATCTCCTGCCTATCCCGGTACTTGATGGCGGCCATCTTATGTTTTTGAGTATTGAGGGCATTCGCCGTAAACCCATGAGTGAAAAGATGCAGATCTACGCTCAGCAGGTGGGGATTGCATTCCTGGGCATCGCCATGATCTTTGTCTTTTACAATGATATTGCAAGGATTTTTGGGTCGTGAACCCTGGAAAACCGCTGGTTTTAGCCATTGATACGTCCACAACATGCAGCAGCGTGGCTCTCACGACTGGGGATGTGTATCAGGGAGAGCTTGTTGCAACGCTCAGTTTAAACAGTAAGATTACCCATTCCAGACGTTTATTTACTGGCATTGACTGGCTGCTTGGCGAAAATAGTCTTGATCTTGCAGATATTGACGGGATTGCAGTGGGCCTTGGGCCCGGATCGTTTACAGGCCTACGCATTGCAATGGCAACAGCAAAAGGTCTGGCTGCTGCAATGGCAAAACCACTGCTTGGTGTTTCCACGCTAGATTCTCTGGCTCTCAATTGTACTGGAGATAAACCCCTCTGTGCTCTAATCGATGCCAGAAAAAAAGAAGTATACAGGCGATGGTATCTACAGGATGAACGAGGTGTATATCGACCTCATGGAAATATTGCAGCTCTTACTCCACGGAATTTGGCCAGGGAAGTCACGGAAACAACTCTCTTTGTAGGAGATGGCCTTTTAACTTATGGGGAGCAGATAAAAGAAACCATTGGTGACAGTATGCTCATGGCACCTCGTTCTCTTTACTATCCTTCTGCAGCAGCCATTGGTTTCTTGTGTTGTGAACTGCTCGAAACTGGTGATATTTTGGATCTTGAATCTGCAACACCTTTGTATATCAGAGCATCTGATGCAGAGCTCAACCTGGTGAAGAAAAAAAACAATTAACCGTGCCGAGCTGGATAAATGCCTTGGGTATTCTGGTAAGTATTTGAGTTTGCTTGACATTGTATTCTTGTTTTTTTAATTACATCTTTTCTGGAGTAAGGCACTAAAATGATACTTAGAAGACAGACCAGAAAAATTTATGTAGGTAATGTCCCAATTGGCGGCGGAAGTCCCATTGCTGTGCAGTCCATGACGAACACTGATACCAGGGATATTGAAACCACTGTTGCTCAGATTGAACAATTACAGGATGCAGGATGTGAAATTATTCGAGTAGCTGTACTTGATCAGGATGCGGCACTGGCGATTCGTTCCATTAGAGAGGAGATTTGTATCCCACTTATTGCGGATATTCATTTTGATCATAGACTCGCTGTTGCGGCAATGGAAAATGGAGCACAGGGCATTCGTATTAATCCTGGAAATCTTGGCGGCCCCGAAAAACTGGCAAGAGTTGTTGCTGCAGCAAAAAGCCACAAAGTCCCTATTCGAGTGGGTGTGAATTCCGGTTCCATTGAAAAGGATCTTCTAAAGGAATTTGGTTACCCAACTTCGGAAAAACCTGCAGCACTTATTGAAAGTGCTATGAGAAACGTGAGGTTGCTCGAAAAGCAAGGTTTTGAAGAGATAAAAATATCTATTAAATCATCTGACACGTTAACAGCAATTAGCGGGTATCAGCAACTATCCAAACTCACCGATTATCCTCTACATCTTGGAGTCACTGAAGCTGGTGGATTAATTGCGGGTACCGTTAAATCAAGTGTAGCACTTGGCATACTTCTCCATCAGGGAATCGGGGACACCTTTCGTGTCTCCCTTACCCGTGATCCGGTTGAAGAAATCCGGGTTTGCTTCGAACTTTTGCGTGCACTCAAGATCAGAGAACGCGGTCCTGAATTAATATCATGCCCGACCTGCGGTAGAACCCGGATAGATCTTTTTTCCATTGCAGAAAAAGTAGAACGCTACGTACAGACCATGAAGACACAGATTAAGGTGGCTGTTATGGGATGTGTTGTGAATGGCCCAGGTGAAGCAAAAGAGGCGGATATTGGGCTGGCTGGTGGTAATGGGGTCGGGATTATTTTTAAAAAAGGCAAGTTATATAAAAAGGTTAAAGAAGAAGATCTGCTGGAAACATTTCTGGCAGAGCTGAAAAAAATTGAAGGTTTAGAAAAATGAGATTTTCCCAATCACTGATTCCCACACTTAAAGAGACTCCCGCAGAGGCAGAGGTCGCAAGTCATCGTCTGCTACTACGTGCAGGTTTTATACGCAAACTAACAGCTGGTATCTACACTTATTTGCCCCTTGGTTTAGCCGCCATCCGGAAGGTGGAGACAATTGTTCGTGAAGAGATGAACCGGGCCGGTGCTCAGGAAATTCTTATGCCGATGGTACAGCCTGCCGATCTTTGGCGTGAAACCGGGCGCTATCAAAAATATGGGCCGGAATTATTACGATTTGTTGATCGTCATGAACGTGAGTCCTGTCTTGGCCCAACCCATGAAGAGGTGATCACTGATCTTCTTCGGCGGGAAGTCCGATCGTATCGGGATTTGCCCCAAAATCTCTATCAGATTCAGACAAAATTCAGGGACGAGATCAGGCCGCGATTTGGTCTGATGCGAGGTCGTGAATTTATTATGAAGGATGCCTATTCCTTTGATGTTGATGATGTAGCAGCAGCTGAGTCCTATCAAAAGATGTTTGAAGCATATAAACGGATATTTACCCGTTGTGGTTTGGAATTTCGTCCCGTTGAGGCGGATTCAGGCGCCATCGGAGGAAGCTTTTCCCATGAGTTTATGGTACTTGCTGACACCGGTGAGGATACGTTAGTGATCTGTTCCAGCTGTGATTATGCCGCAAATAGTGAAAAAGCTGCAGTGGCAGCACCGGATCCGGATAACAGTCCAATGCTCGATCTTGAAAAAGTAGAAACCCCGGGAAAACGCAAGGTTCCCGTTGTTTGCGAATTTATGGGAATTAAGCCTCAAGAGCTTGTGAAAACAATGGTTTTTAAGGCAGATGAAGAACCAGTAGCCGTCCTGGTGCGGGGAGATCGTGAGGTGCAGGAAGTAAAACTCAAGAACCTTCTTGGTGTTGCTGACGTTGAAATGCTTGATGACAAGGCAGTATTTGATGCCACCGGAGTCCCTACAGGATATCTTGGGCCGGTTGGAATAACAATAAAACTTGTTGTTGATCAGGAAGTAGCTGCCATGCGCAACTTTGTAACCGGCGGCAATGAAAAGAATTACCATATAAAAAATGTAAATATGGAACGTGATTTTGAGGCTTTTGCTGTGGCTGATCTTCGTCAGATTACAGACTCAGATCCCTGTCCGTCCTGTGGCGCAAAACTTGGCATGAAAGAAGGAATTGAAGTTGGTCATGTTTTCAAACTGGGAACCGGGTATTCCACGGCCCTGAAAGCAGTTTTTCAGGATAGTAACGGCAAAGATAAACCCATGGTCATGGGATGCTACGGCATCGGAGTGAGTCGAATAGTGGCTGCTGCCATTGAACAGAATCATGACGAAAATGGGATGATCTTCCCCATGCCTCTTGCTCCGATGCAGGTTGTTTTGCTGAATCTTGGACTGAAGGACGAACACATTACAGAAACAGCAGAGTTGCTTTACAGGGAATTGCAGGAGAAGGGTATTGAAGTTTTACTTGATGATCGTGATGAACGTCCGGGGGTAAAATTTAAAGATGCCGATCTTCTTGGTATTCCCCTGCGAATTACTGTGGGGAAAAGTCTTACAAAAAATGGGGTTGTGGAGATTCGCCTTCGCTCCGATGGCACAACAGAGGAGCTTGCGCCACAACAGGTGACAGCAAGAATCCTTGAATTAATAAACGCTGCAATGAACAATGGATAAAGAATTCACTGTCATGGCGAATCCGGAAGCTTTAAAAACCCTGACCAGAAGTTATCTGAACGGGATTGATCTCAGCCCCATTGACAGGGCCTGGGAGCTGGCTGTTTCTGTTCACGCTGATAAAAAACATTTCTCCGGAACGCCCTATCTGGATCACGTCATCCATGTGGCATCCACACTTGCGTCCATGCATCTGGATATTGACACCATTGTTTCCGGATTGCTCCATGGTGTTTTAAAAGAAGGGGTGACCTCTACTGATCTGCAGAAAAAGTTTGGTGACAGTGTTGCCATTATTGTTAATGGTTGTACCCGTATTACCAATGTACATTATAATTCCAAACTGACACATCAGGCGGATAATGTCAGGAAGATGTTGCTGGCAATTGCAACGGATGTCAGGGTTTTACTTGTTAAACTGGCAGACAGACTTCAGGATATGTGTCTGCTCGACACTGTAGAACCTGAGCGTCAAAAGGAGATTTCCCGCGAGACCAGGGATCTCTACGCACCACTTGCGTCACGGCTTGGAATTGAGTGGATGAAGCGGGAGCTTGAAGATCTTGCTTTTCAGTACCTCTATCCGGATGAATACTTTGATCTGGTCTCAAAACTGGAAAGTTCCATTGAAGAACGGCAGAAGTATGTAGATGAGGTTATTGCCATCTTCCATGAGAAGCTTGACGCCAGTAATATTGAACCCACCCGTATTATCGGCAGACCCAAGCATCTCTATTCTATTTATAAAAAACTGCTTGCCCAGAAGATTCCACTAGAACTGGTTTACGATAAGGTTGCTTTTCGTATCATTGTGGACACTGTGAAGGAATGCTATGAGGCACTTGGGGTTATTCATGCCAACTGGGCACCTGTTCCCGGACGCATTAAGGATTTTATCTCGGTTCCCAAGGCCAATAATTACCAATCCATGCACACTACTGTTGTGGGGCCAAGAGAGCATTTTATAGAGATTCAGATCCGGACAGAACAGATGGACCGTATTGCGCAGGAAGGTGTCGCAGCACATTGGGCCTATAAAGAAGGTCAGAGTGCCTCTGATACTGATGCCAGGCTGTTCAAAGATTTGAAGAGTCTTGTTAAAACCCTGCAGGAAGTCGAAGATCCGCGGGAATTCCTGGAATCAGTTCGTGGCGAGCTCGATACCCCGGAGGTGTATGCTTTAACTCCAGCTGGTGAAGTTAAAGAATTCCCCAAAAATGCGAGTCCCATTGATTTTGCCTATGCAATCCATACGGAAGTTGGGGATCATTGTGTCGGGGCTAAGGTGAATGGAAAGCTTGTTCCTCTAAAGTATTCCATCCAGAATGGTGATATTCTGGAAATTGTGACCTCCAGTAGTCAGCGCCCCCGGAGGGGATGGCTTGAGTTTGTGAAGACCAGCCGTGCCAGATCCCGGGTACGTTCATGGTTGCGCAGGGCTGACCGGGAGAAAGCGCTCAATCTTGGTCGTGAGATATGTGAAAAAGAGCTGAAAAAGTATGATTCCACTCTGAAGAAAATGGTCAAAAGTGGTCATGTGAAGCGCCTTTTAAAAGACCTGCGCTGTAACTCTCTTGAAGATATGCTGGCTAAAGTGGGAAGTGGCGTGATTACTGTTCCACACCTTATTCGAACACTTCAGGCTCCGGAAATTCGTCAGGAAGAAGCAAGTCAGAAAATCAGCGTTGAAGATTCTGTTGCAGAAAGACAGGCACATCTTGAACATGCCAGGAAACGAGTGAGATCGGGTCCGGCCATTTACATTGATGGCATCGACGATATGCTGGTTAAAATCAGCCGTTGTTGTAATCCGGTTCCAGGTGATTCGGTTATGGGGTTTATCACTAGCGGTCGTGGTATCTCAGTACATAAGGCAGAGTGTGTAAATTTACAGGCAACGGATCCAGAGCGTTGGATTGATGTTGAATGGACGACTACTCAGGAAGCGGGACATAGAGTTGAAATTCAGGTAAGTGCAGAAAATGGGAAAGGCGTTTTTGCCGCCATTAGTAGTGCTATCAGTACTGATGATGCTAATATTGTAGAAATTTCAGCTCATACCACACCTGCTCAGACTGCAGATTTTCATATCGTTGTGGAAGTGGAAAATTTGGAGCATCTGCAACTGCTTCTTCAGCATCTTCGCCAGATGAAGCAGGTGATTACTGCGAGAAGGATATGATCTTATAATATTCGTGTATAGTGCAGGGTGCTTAGTGTCTTACAGAACAATTTTTTGTTTTTTTCAAAGAAATTTTCTGATAAGGCCCTTATCCAGTGAACTGGTTTTCTTCCTGAACAGGGTTAGTATATTATCCTTTAATCAGCAAATTTGTGCCCTCTGGATAGCAGTTGTAATCCAGTAGGCAGAAACCCAATATGTTTCA
>DQVD01000213.1 GCA_015661935.1 Desulfocapsa sulfexigens
AACATATCTTGATTATCTGCATATAAATTATATAATCAATAGAGAAGGTATGATTTTGCTGTCCGGCGGGAAGTACCTGATTCAGTCTTTTTTTGTAGTGCCAGTGTCCGGAAGTCCTAAGTCGTGCCAGAGCGCGTGTCTGTGGATACGTTTGGTGATGGTGACATATTTTATGTTATCATTGTAGCTTAATGGAGGAACCGTATGGATCTAAAGGTTGAAACCCGAAATGCTGAGTTGCGAAAAGGCTGGCAGAAGAAAATTGATGAAGAAAAAGAAAAGCTAGTCCGTCATTTTGCCAGTTTCGTTCTTCACCTCCGTGTCTCCATCGAGGGAACAGCCCACCATAAAGAAGGTGGTTACGAGTTAAAACTTGTTGCTTCTGTTCCTAATGATACCGTTGTTGTTAGCAGAAAAGGGGAGAATGTAGGGCCCCTGCTTATTGAAGCTTTTGATGTGCTTACTCATCAGATGAAAGAAATGCAACGCAAGAAACGTCAATCTCAAAAGAAGAATGATGGTGCATTAGATGATGGAACTCAGTATGGCGTGATCCGAAAAGTGTCGCCCTATGAATCCTATGGGTTCATTGTGAGCCAGGATGCCAGGGAAATTTACTTTCATGAAAATGCTTTAAAGGATATCTCAATTGATGCATTAACTGAAGGTGATGCTGTTATATATGGTGAAAGCCTTGGAGACAAGGGGCCACAGGCTTCCTGGGTTCGAATGAACAATTAATATTTTAATAATTTTATTTTTTATTGAGGCTCTGTATAGATGATTCTGTACTGAGCCTTTTCTTTTTTTTAAGTATCATAGCTTGCTTGATATAAGGTTGTGTCAATGGTAAAAAAGAGTGCAAATATTCGGCTGGCACCTCAGGATTTCTTAGTTTATTTTTGAGTAAACCCTCAGCGTAGACTACGGTTGCCGAGTTTGCCACAAATTTAGATCCAATCCGAATATTTACAAAAGAGTCCACTGCAATCATTCTGCATTAATCATTTATTTTAAGGAGCGAGCTGATGCTATTACAGCAACAGGATCTGGGAGTTGAATATTACAGTCTTGAGCGTGGAGAAATACTTGCTCGGATCGCTAAGCGTAAGCAAGAGCTAGCTGATAACCTGTTGATCCTTTGTCATCATTATCAACAGCAGGATCTTTTCCAGTTTGCAGATCTCACCGGCGATTCTTTGAAGCTTGCAAAAGAGGCCGCAGCTATCAGTGATCGTGAATTTATTATCTTTTGCGGCGTTCATTTTATGGTGGAATCTGCTGATATTTTAGCTCGTCCAGGTCAAAAAGTGATGCTTCCCCATCTTCATGCAGGATGTCCCATGGCTGATATGGCCACGGTGGGCGCAGTGAGTCAGGCATACAAAGAGCTTTTGACTGTTGGGATTATACCACAGAAAAAAGATATGGTGCCAGTCACTTATGTAAATTCATCTGCTGCTATTAAAGCCTTTGTCGGTGAACTCGAAGGCTCTGTCTGCACATCTTCCAATGGTGAAAAAGTTTTGAAATGGGCACTGGATAAAGGCGAGAAAGTCTTTTTCTTTCCAGATGAACATCTGGGTCGAAATTCTGCTGCCGCAATTGGGGTTCCAGACGAACAGGTATTGCTCTGGAGACGTGGTGAACTCCTTGGCGGCAATACGGTTCAGGAATTAAAACAGGCCAAAATTTTGTTATGGGATGGTTATTGTGAAGTTCATATGCGTTTTTTACCAGACCATGTTCGCCAGTGGAGATTGAAAGAGCCCGATATTAAAATCATTGCTCACCCCGAATGTCCTCGGGATGTGGTGAGCATTGCAGATCAATATGGTTCCACTGAGACGATTATCTCCGCTATAAATGACTCACCGGCTGGAAGTAAGTGGGCCATTGCCACCGAAATCAATCTGGTCGATCGTTTAAAGCGAAATCATCCGGATAAGGAGATTCATCTTCTTGCCCCCACAACCTGCCAATGCACAACCATGGATTGTAACCAACCTGTGAACCTTCTTTGGCTCCTTGATAATTTGGCAAATGGCGAGGTGAAGAATCAGATTAGTGTTGATCCCGAGACTGCAAAACTGGCAGCCAGGTCTCTGGAGCAGATGCTTGCTATTTAGTGCCTTACAGAACAATTTCTTGTTTTTTCAAAGAAATTTTCTGATAATCCACTTATCCAGTGAACTGCCTTTCTTCCTGAACAGGGTTAGGCGGAAGGTGAAAAGGCTGGAGCTACTTTTCTCTGCTCTTCAGCTTTCAGTCTTTTATAAACATTGAGGAAATCCTGTGACTGACGAAGTATATCTTGTTGATGGAAGCGCTTACATCCATCGCGCTTACCATGCTGTGGCCCCGCTGACCAATAGTGAGGGCATGCCCACCCATGCTGTTTTCGGCTTTATGAATATCCTGCGGCGTCTTTTAAAGGATAAAAAGCCACAATATCTCGCCGTGGCCTTCGATATGAGGGGACCCGTTTTCCGTCATGAGATTTATTCCGATTATAAGGCGAATCGCCCACCCATGCCTGAAGACCTTTCCGTACAAATCCCTTATATTAAGGAGCTGGTGCGTGCCATGAATATCCCCTGTTTTGAGACCCAGGGGATTGAAGCGGATGATATTATTGCCTCCGCTGCCCGGCTTCTCAGCAAGCAGGGTAAAAAGGTTGTCGTGGTTTCAGGAGATAAGGATCTGCTACAGCTGGTTAATGAGCATGTTGTGATGTGGGATCCCATGAAAAATAAGGTCATGGATATCGCGGCTGTTGAAGAAAAATATCATGTAAAACCTGGGCAGCTCCTTGACTGTTATTCACTCATGGGTGACAGCTCTGATAATGTTCCCGGAGTTCCCGGTGTGGGCCCTAAAACTGCTGAGAAACTTATCAATCAGCATGGGAGCCTCGAAGGAGTGTATGAAAACCTGGAAGGCATGAAGAAATCGAAGCTCAAAGAACGCCTTGGGGAAAACAAAGATAAAGCATTTCTTTCCAGAGATTTGATTCGATTAAAATATGATGCTGTTGTTCCGGAAGATCTTTCAGGGTATCTACCGCAGGATCCAGATGATGAAAAACTGAATGATCTCTATACACGTCTTGGGTTTAGCAGCATGCTGAAGGAAGAATGCAAGGCGATCCCTGTTCCCACAAAAGGTTTTAAGCTGGTTCAGACTGTTGAAGAATTAAACAGTGTTGTGGCGCATATTAATAAGGCGGATCTTCTTGTGATTGATACTGAAACAACTTCACTTGATGTTTCCCGTGCCGCGCTGGTGGGGATTTCACTGTGTACTGATCTTGACTCTGCCTGGTATATACCTGTGGGACATTTTGCGGAAGACGATAGTCTGATTGAAGGTCAGTTGCAGCAGGAAACTGTTATTGATGCCCTTGCCCCACTACTGGAATCTACTGAATTGCCTAAATTAGGGCATAATATAAAGTATGATTATTCGGTGCTGAAAAAAATCTGTAACCTCACTATGCAAGGCCCCCTGTATGATACCATGATCGCGGCATACCTTGCCCAACCGGGGCGAAGATCACTCAAGCTCGATGAACTCTGCCTTGAGCACGACTATATCCTTACAGCCTTTGATCAGGTCGTGACAGATCCCAAAAGAGAAAATTGTTTTGCCTATGTAGGGATCAAACAGGCCTGTGACTATAGTTGTGAAGATGTATATGGGGCGCTTGTACTCTGGCAGGCTTATGAACCGCTTCTTAAAGAACTGGATCAGTATGAATTGTTTCTTGATGTTGAAACACCACTCATTTCAATTCTCGCGGAAATGGAACTCGCTGGAATTACCG
Source organism: Desulfocapsa sulfexigens (assembly GCA_015661935.1). GTDB lineage: Bacteria > Desulfobacterota > Desulfobulbia > Desulfobulbales > Desulfocapsaceae > Desulfocapsa > Desulfocapsa sulfexigens_A. The sequence continues at coordinate 3,827 of DQVD01000213.1, forward strand.
TATCTGCTTCAGTTCTTGGAGAACTTGAAGAGGAATTCCAGAAAGAACTCGATACACTGCAGGAAGAAATTCATGCTCTTGCCGGTTACAGCTTTAATATTCAGTCGCCCAAACAACTTGGGGTTCTTCTTTTTGATGAACTGGAACTGCCCCATGGTCGCAAGACCAAAACCGGCTATTCCACTGATATGAAGGTGCTGGAAAAGCTTGCTTTAAAACATGAAATTCCTGCAAAGATAATGCGCTATCGGATTCTTGCAAAACTCCAATCCACCTACGTAAAGACACTGAAAAAATTGATTCATCCAAATACCGGGCGGGTTCATACTTCATTCAATCAGACAGTCACTGCCACCGGAAGATTGTCTTCAAGTAATCCTAATATGCAGAATATCCCCATTCGCACAGAAGAGGGGAATCGTATTCGTAAGACCTTTATTCCCGGTGATGACCTTGTATTTCTATCCGCTGATTATTCACAGATTGACCTTCGTGTGCTGGCACATTATTCGCAGGATAATGCTCTGTTGCATGCATTTCGTAACGGAGATGATATACATTCGCGCACAGCGTCTGAGTTGTTTGCAGTATCCCCTCTGCTTCTTACGTCTGAAATGCGACGTGTCGCCAAGTCTATTAATTTTGGTATTGTGTATGGTATGTCTAGTTATGGACTTTCCAATCAACTAAATATCAGTCGAAAAGAGGCAAGTAGATTCATTGAAAAATATTTTCATCTGTATGGCGGGGTAAAAGAGTTTATGGGGAAGGTTGTAGCCCAGGCTGGTATTGATGGTTACGTTACCACACTGCTCAGACGAAGGCGTATGCTTCCTGAAATAAAGAGTAAAAACAAAAACAGAAGAGAATTTGCTGAAAGAACCGCAATCAACACCCCTATTCAGGGGACGGCAGCTGACATCATCAAACTTGCTATGATTAAAGTTGTTCCCGCTTTACAGAAGGAAAATCTCTCTGCCAGCTTGCTCCTGCAAATTCACGATGAGCTTGTTTTTGAACTTCCTGAAAGTGAGCTTGAGGCAACTCAAAAAGTGGTTAAAAGTGCAATGGAAGGAGCCTTTGAACTGGACGTTCCCCTTGTTGTAAATTTCGAAATTGGAAAAAGCCTGGCAAAAGGTTGAAAGAATCCAGATGAATGTATCTTTTTCCAGTCTTTTATCAGCAATGTATGCT
>DQVD01000404.1 GCA_015661935.1 Desulfocapsa sulfexigens
ACAGGAACGACGACGCCTGGTAATAGTGCTTTCTTTATTCAGGCGAGAATCAATAACCTTATTATCCAAATGGCCACAATATGGGCATTTCATAAAAACTCCCGGGGAAGGTAAAATCAGAAAACATCTGACAAGGGAAAACGTTCACATAAAGTCAGAACTTCTTTACGAACAGCAGACATCGTTTCTTCACTACGCTCTTCAATAACACGCTCTATCCAGTCAGCAATAAGGCCCATTTCGTCGAGTTTAAGACCTCTTGTGGTCACAGCAGGAGTGCCAATACGGATACCAGATGTAACAAAGCGAGGTTGCTTATCAAAAGGAATGGCATTCTTGTTGGTCGTGAGTCCAGCTTTTTCCAGAAGTTCCTCGGCCTCTTTTCCTGTAATATCCTTGCTGCTTAGATCAAGAAGAATAAGATGGTTATCTGTTCCTCCGGAAACTAATCTAAATCCTTTTTCAACAAGATTGCGACCAAGGGCTGCTGCATTATCGACAACTTGCTGCTGATAAGTCTTAAAAGAATCATCCATAGCCTCTTTAAAACTAACAGCTTTGGCAGAAATCACATGCACGAGAGGGCCACCTTGAATACCAGGGAATATTTTCGAATCCAGGCTTTTACCAAATTTTTCCCTGGCTAATATAAGTCCGCCTCGTGGACCACGCATGGTCTTATGAGTGGTGCTGGTCACAAAATCTGCATGTGGTAAGGGAGAGGGATGAACACCTGCTGCAATGAGTCCGGCAATATGTGCCATATCAACCATAAACAGAGCCCCTATTTGATCAGCAATTCGCCTAAAACCTTCAAAATCTATAAAACGAGAATAGGCAGAAGCACCTGCAACAATCATCTTAGGACGATTTTCAAAAGCAATACGTTCAACTTCTTCCATATTGATTTGTTCAGTCTCTTTACCCACACCATATGAAATAAAGTTAAAGAGTTGGCCTGAAAAGTTAACCCCACTGCCATGGGTCAAGTGCCCACCATGAGCAAGATCCATTCCAAGTACCTTATCGCCCGGTTGTAATGTGGCAAAATAGACTGCCATATTGGCCTGGGACCCTGAATGGGGCTGAACATTTGCATATTCTGCTCCAAAAATCTCCTTTGCTCTATTGATAGCTAGAGTTTCAACCTCATCGGCATAATCACATCCGCCGTAGTAACGTTTCCTTGGGTATCCTTCCGCATATTTATTGGTAAAAATTGATCCTTGAGCCTCAAGTACTGCACTTGAAACAATATTTTCTGATGCAATGAGTTCAAGTTGGCTATCTTGACGATCATATTCCTGATTAATACATTTATAAATATCAGGATCGGTTTCTTGTAAGGATGACATAGGTGTCCTCTCTTCATATTGAAAATAATAGGTACAATCACATAATAGATTGAAAACAGACGAAAAAAAACGGCTAACCATAATGGTCTACCGGTTTTTTTATTGACGATAATTAAAACCAGTTACTTCAGCTAAATAATTCAATACGGCGTTGATGCCTGCCTCCTCCAAAAGGAGTGCCAAGCCACGTTCGGACAATTTCCTCAGCAACTCCAGGACCTGTTACTCTTTCTCCCATACAAAGAACATTTGCATCATTATGCTCTCGACTCATATGGGCCGTATATTGTTCACTACATAGTGCTGCTCGTATACCTTGATGCTTATTGGCGGCCATGGACATGCCGATTCCAGTACCGCAGATTAAAATTCCCCTATCTGCCTCTCCACTTATAACTTTTTCAGAGACCTGGTCAGCAAAAGCGGGATAATCTACAGAATCCAGCGTATAACAACCAATATCCTGAATTTCATGTCCAAGATTTCCAAGCAATTCCAGAACTACTTTTTTTAACGCAAATCCGCCATGATCTGAACCTATTACAACCTTCACACCACCCTCTTCTCATATATATTATGAATCAAAACGCTTCATTACTACAACACCATTAGTCCCGCCAAAACCAAAAGAATTGGAAATTGCAGTTTTAATTTCCATTTTTCTGGCAACATGAGGTACATAATCAAGATCACATTCGATACTAGGTGTTTCAAGATTTATAGTAGGCGGTGCAATCTGTTCCTTGAGGGTAAGTGCAGTAAATGCAGCCTCGAGTCCTCCAGCAGCACCCAAGGCATGCCCAGTCATGGATTTTGTAGAACTGATTGCAAGCTTTTTAGCATGATCACCAAAAACTGTTTTTATTGCCGCCGTTTCACAACGATCATTTAGCGGAGTTGAAGTACCATGAGCATTGATATAATCAACGTCTTCAGCCTTTATTCCCGCATCCTGCAAGGCCATATTCATACATCGGGCAGCACCATTCCCATCTTCGGGAGGTGCTGCAATATGGTAAGCATCGCTTGTTGCTCCAGAACCAATTACTTCAGCATAGATGTCAGCTCCCCTCGAAAGTGCATGTTCTAATTCTTCAAGCACAAGCATACCTGCACCTTCAGCAATCAGAAAGCCATCCCTATCCTGTTCAAAAGGTCGTGATGCCTTTTCAGGGTCATCATTTCTAGTGGATAAAGCCTTCATTGCAGCAAAACCACCAACACCAAGTGGACAGATTACAGATTCTGTTCCTCCGGTAACAACAACATCACTGAAGCCAAAAGCAATGGAACGCATTGCTTCACCGACAGCATGGGTGCCTGCAGAACAAGCAGTAGATAGGGCAAGATTAGGTCCCTTGGCCCCAATCTGCATGGAAATATGCCCGGAGGCCATATTAGGAATAGCCATGGGAATAAAAAATGGCGATATTCTTTTGGCACCACGCTCAAGATAGAGGTTATAATTCCTTTCAATGGTTGGCAAACCACCCATACCACATCCTGTAATTACCCCCACCCTTTCACAATTAGTCTTGTTGATGGAAAGGCCGCTATCTTCAACGGCGAACCTGGCGGCAACTATTCCATATTGAACAAAAAAGTCGAGATGCTTTGCACTCTTTTTGTCAAAATGATCAAGTGCATCAAAATCTGTAACTTCGGCAGCGATCCGGGATCGCATTCCGGAAGCATCAAAACGGGTTATAGGGCCAACGCCACTCTTTCCGTTTATAAGATTATTCCAGGTTTTATCCTTTCCTGTTCCTAAAGGAGTTACCAGACCAATCCCGGTTACCACAACTCTGCGTCTAAGCATTGAAATCCTCTTCCAGTATCAGAAACTTACAAAAGTTCCCAGGAACATTTATTTCAAGTTGTTTACGTAATCGATCGCATTCTGAACAGTAGTAATTTGTTCAGCTTCCTCGTCGGGAATTTCAACGTCAAACTCTTCTTCCATGGCCATGATAAGCTCTACCAAATCAAGGGAATCAGCACCAAGATCATCAACAAAAGATGCAGCTGGCACAACTTTATCTTTATCAACACTCAACTGCTCAACAATAATATCAACCATCTGTTGTTCAATTGCCATATTTTAACTCCTGTTTATTTTTATCCATTATAGTTATGAATCCTGAAATTCCAGATATTCATTCGAAAATACAAAAACCATTACTACCAAACTCAGACAAAATTGTAAATCACATATACATTCCACCGTTAACATGAATGGTATTGCCAGTGACATAAGCTCCATCATCACTTACAAGATAAGCTACTGCTCCTGCGATATCTTCAGGGTTACCTAGACTTGCCAGTGGAATTTGCGCTTTAATTTTATCCTGTATATCTTCTGACAGATCACGGGTCATGTCTGTAACAATGTAGCCTGGAGCCACCGCATTAACCGTAATATTACGTGCTGCAAACTCTCGTGCCATGGACTTTGTCAAACCCTGCATACCAGCCTTGGCTGATGCATAGTTTACCTGACCGGCATTACCGGCAAAGCCTATGACAGATGAGATATTTACGATTCGTCCCCACCTTTTTTTCATCATGGAACGTGCAGCAGCTTTCGCACAAACAAAAGAACCTTTCAAATTGGTATCTATTACAGCATCCCAATCTTCTTCTTTCATTCTTGCTATTAGTCCATCACGGGTAATACCGGCATTATTAACAAGAATATCAAGTGAACCGGCATCTTTAATCAATTGTTTAATCGCATCCTGAGCCTCTGTTGCATCAGAAACATTAAAAGCTAAAATATCAGCAGTACCACCAGCTGCAATTATCACTTTCTGAGTTTCACGCGCAGCATCAGGGTTGGAGACATAATTAATATAAACGTGGGCTCCCATGGCAGCCAGGCGAATACAGATAGCACGACCAATTCCTCTACTGCCTCCTGTTACCAGCGCATTCTTACCGTTCAAACGCATTATTTTCGGTGTCCTTCAATTTTATTGATAAGTTTTGGTAGAACCTCGAAGAGATCTCCAACAATACCAAAATCTGCGACATCAAAGATTGGAGCATTCTTATCGCGATTGATGGCAACAATGGTTTCAGATGACTGCATTCCAGCAACATGCTGAATAGCGCCGGAGATACCACAGGCTATATATAATTTGGGTGCCACTGTTTTACCAGTCTGACCGACCATGTGAGGATACCCTATCCACCCTGCATCAACAACTGCACGACTGGCTGAAACTGAAGCATTCAGACTTGTAGCAAGTTCACGGATAAGCTTGAAACCTTTTTCACTATCAAGCCCACGACCACCACCAACAAGAATATCAGACTCCTGAATATTCACATCATCATGTTCTGAAATAACTGACTCGATGACTCGAACCCTGGATTGCAACATGGCAGGATTAAGTTCTACATCAACAATCTCGCCTTGTCGGCTTTTATCATACTCAAGTGCCTTCATGACCTTAGGTCTGACTGTGGACATCTGGGGTCTTGAAATGGGGCATTCAATGGTCGCCATAATATTGCCGCCAAATGCTGGTTTTGTTTGCAGCAGCACACCATCAGCAGTTCGAATATCAAGCTGAGTACAATCGGCTGTGAGTCCTGCACCGAGAGTATTGGCGACACCGGGAATAAAAGAACGACCAATGGCAGTGGCACCTGCCAGCACCACCTCTGGTTTATGTTGCTGTATCAAAGTCGTCAGTACTGCACCATAAGTTTCATCAGTGAAATAATTCAGGGCTTGATCGTCAGCCCTATACACTATATCTGCACCATGAGCAATCAGGGTTTCAGCTGTATTTTCAGTATTATTTCCTATTAAAACAGCAGAGAGTCTTACTCCGCGGGCATCTGCAAG
>DQVD01000262.1 GCA_015661935.1 Desulfocapsa sulfexigens
TATCAAACTCCCGGCCCTTGCGAAGAAGGGCAGTTTTCGGGAGTTTACACTGAGACAAAGTTACTTAGTGGTTTACAGATTATTTCCCTATTTTTTGAAGAAAATAATCTGCAAACCACTTATCCAGCCCGGCAGGGTTAAGCAGAGAGACGCTTACGTCCCTTTGCGCGACGGGAATTTAAAATTGCACGACCGGCACGAGTGGACATCCGGGAACGGAATCCATGGGTACGTTTACGTTTGATATTACTGGGTTGAAAGGTACGTTTACTCATTACTTACTCCTTGTCCGCGTATGTTGCGGATTCTTATCACTTCTTAAACCGGGAAGTATTCAAGTCACAGAGATTCGCTGTTATTCCCGGATATTTTTGCCCTGCACAACCTGTCCACTGAATCTCAACTATTCGCAAGCACAAAATCAACAAAAAGACAATATTAACCATATTGGTCAAGCCGTGTCAAACATTTTCGGCAATGCCTTGCAGAAGTATTTTAGCTATGCTACTCTTTTTTGATAAGGAAATCAGGCGCCCCCTGTTCAGGAAGAAAGGCAGTTCACTGGATAATTGCCTTATCAGAAAAATTCCTAAAAAACAGGAAATTGTTCTGTAAGACACTAAAGGCTGAAGGGTAAAAGAAATGCATCCTAAAATAACATATGAAGATCTTGACTGGCACAAGCTTTGGCAAAACGCCAGAGCCAAAAAGTCATGGACGGCCAAAGGATCTGCTGACTGGGATAAAAAAGCTGCATCTTTTGCGAAAAGAAACAGCGATTCTCCCTTTGTGGATCTTGTTCTGGATCGCATCCCTCTGGATTCTGCAACCACTGTACTCGACGGTGGATCAGGCCCCGGAACCCTTGCCTTGCCACTTAGCAGCAAAGTCAAATCAGTTACAGCTATTGATTATTCCAAGGGTATGCTTGAAGTATTAAACAATCGTGCCCGGGAGCAGAACACCAGCAATATACGAACTATCCTTGGTTCCTGGGAAGATGACTGGGATGCTTTACAGATCAAAAAACATGATATCTGTATTGCATGCCGTTCTTTAAGTGTGAATAATCTCCAGAAGGCTCTTGCCAAACTAAACGACTATGCGAAACGCTCCGTATTTGTGGTGGACAGAATAAGTCCTACCCCATTTGATAATGGGGCATTTACTGCCATCAACAGACCTTTTCGATCAGGACCTGATTATATTTATACAATCAACACTTTGTATTCCATGGATATCCATCCCAATGTTGAAATTATCAGCCTGAAAAAAACGGTCTCCTTTTCTTCAATGGATGAAGCACTCGATTCCTGTCGCTGGATGTTTAATGATCTTACAACGGAAGAAGAACGGAAGCTGAAAGAGTACATTCAAAGCAACAGTACTACAGGGAACAAGGGAGAACTCATAGTCAACCAACAGTACCCGTCTCGCTGGGCACTGATCTCATGGAATAAAAACGACTAATAAAGCCATGCATTTTCCATCTATTGCCCACGTCATGGGAGTGCTGCTGACTATCACCGGCCTTTCCATGGCATTCCCCGTTGCCTGTTCTCTTTTCTATCAGGAAAGCGACCTTCTTCCTCTCCTTTATGCAGGCGCCATAACCTTAGGAGTCGGCCTCCCCACTTTCTTTATATTTCGTAAACACAACAATCTGAACATTAAAGACGGTTTTGTCATTGCAGTCTTTGGCTGGATCATCGTTTCAGCTTTTTCAGCCATCCCTTTTATGCTACATGGATCCATTCCTGCATTCACCGATGCTTTTTTTGAGATGATCTCCGGTTACACAACTACCGGGGCAACCATTCTCACAGATATTGAAGCAGTTCCACACGGTTTACTCTTCTGGAGAAGCCAAACACATCTCCTTGGCGGTATGGGATTCCTGACCCTTGCAATCATTTTTCTCCCCCACGGCATGGGAGGATTGCGTCTTTTTCGTGCTGAATCAAGCCCAGGCCAGGTGATCACAAAGGACAAATTCAAACCCCGGAACCGGGATACCATGGTAATGCTGTGGTGGATTTACATAGGACTGAACCTCATCCAGATCACACTTCTGGCGCTCGGTGGAATGCCTCTTTTTGATTCCATCTGTACTGCATTCGGAACTATCTCAACATCTGGATATTCGACCAGGAATGCCAGCATCGGTGCCTACAACAGTGCCTATTTTGACTGGATCATTATCCTTTTTATGTTTCTTGGAGGACTCAGTTTTATTCTGCTTTACCAGGTACTACGGGGCGACATGAAAGCCCTTAAAAAGAACACAGAACTTCGATGGTACCTTGGCTTTCTCCTCTTTTTCTGCGGATCAATTACATTTATTCTATGGTCAAAGGGCACATACGTAAATCTCCCTGATGCCCTCAGATACGGAACTTTTCAGATCGTATCCATTCTCACAACCACTGGTTTCGGAACTGCCGACTATGAACTCTGGCCGCACTCTTCCCAGATGCTTCTCTTCATTGTCTGTTTTATTGGAGCTTGCGCCGGATCGACTACCAGTGGCATAAAAGTTGTCCACTATGTCATTATCTGCAAATATATGTATGCTTCAGTTCGAAGAATCTTCTTTCAGCCGATGGCTGTTGTATCGTTGAGACTAAATGGACGAAGCATTGATGAAGATATTATTAATCTGGCACTCTTCTACTTTATTATTAACATCTTTATGATACTGATCGGTGGTTTTATCATGACCCTTACCGATAATATGGATTATAGCTCGGCCACGAGCTCAGTAATCTCTTCGCTTATGAATATCGGCCCGGGATTTGGTGCAGTGGGGCCAACTCATAACTTTGCCTTTATTTCAGATACCGGGAAATGGTTTCTTTCGTGGAATATGCTGGTGGGTCGGCTGGAGATGTTTTCTGCACTGGTACTGTTTATCCCCTCATTCTGGGAAAAGTAAGGACCCGGTAAGAATCAGGAGAGAAATAACTCCCTCACCTCTTTCAGATACAGGGAATCACAGATCACAATGGCCCTCTCCCCTGCATGAATATGAGTCCCCCCCACTGCCGTTTTCCATTCGCCATCCCGAAAGACAGAACCGACAATAATATGATCAGCCAGCATTCTGTCCAGCTTTGCCAGAGGTTTTTTCGTGATCGGTGATTTTGGGGCAGCGATAAGATCAACAACTTCAACATCAAAACCATGCATATGAGAAACTGACAGCAGCTCACTTCGCCGGATAAAGGTGAAAATTTCATTTCCTGCCAGAATTTTCTTATTAATTGCTATATCAGAGCCACTGGTTGAAGCAAGCACAACATATTCTTCTTTATTTACAAGAGAAATGGTTTTTGTTTTCTGCTGGGTTTCTCCTTGGGTTGTAACAATATGCTTTACCAACATGCAGGTCATGATATTTGTTTCATTCTCACCTGTTGCCGAGATAAATGTATCCATATCGGCAAGTCCTGCAGCATTTAAAACATCCTTATCTGAACCATCACCTAACAGCACCTCAGTGTCCGGCAACATAGCCGACAACTCTGTTGCCCGTTTTTCATCCTTTTCAAGCAATTTAACCCGTACAGTTTTCCCAAGAAGCTGAGCAATTCTGCTTCCCACCAATCCTCCACCTACAATCATCACCCGCAGGCGATGCTGTTTTTTTATTCCAGTAAGCTCCATTAATTGGGGCAGTTCCTCAGTCCCCGCCATAATCAATATTTGGTCATGGGGTAAAATCTCCGTTTTACCTGTGGGAATAATAGTGGTGATCCCTCGGGCTATGGCCACAACCCGAAAGGCAATATCACTATACTCTCTTGCAATATCGATAAGTGTTTTATGGGCAAACTCCGAGTCATCATCAATTCTTGCAGCCATTGCCTGCATTTTTCCAAGGGCAACATCGATGATTTCATCCCCTGATGTCCGCTTGATAAGGCGTACAATTTCCTGAGCAACCAACTCTTCGGGGTGGATAAGAAGATCAATTTTTAAATCTTCCGCCTGCAACAAAGAGTCTTCCTTGCCATATTCAAGCGAGCGAACTCTGGAAATTCTTTGTTCAATTCCAAAAGCATGGGCAATAAGTGCAGAGAGCATATTCACTGCATCATTATCGGTGGCAGCAATCATAAAATCCATACTCCTGGCATTTGCCTCCTCCCAGCATTCAATGGACATGGCAGAGCCCTTAATAAGACGCGCATCAAGATTTTCATCAGCCCTGCTGATCAGCTGGCTATCGGATTCAATAATAGTCACGGCATACCCTTCATGAACCAGGCGCTTTGCGAGGTACAGACCAATCCCGCCCAGGCCGAGGATCAGGATACTTTCTGAAGGAGTATTTTTCTTTCCAAACATAATCATTTTCCCACTGGAAGAATAAAGGATACATGAAGACACATGGTATCTGGTTGCACCCATTCAGTTAGCCTGTTATTCTATTAAGTACAATACTGTTTTACGAGCATTATTAACAGAGACAAACTATTAGTTGCCTTACAGAACAATTTCCTGTTTTTTTCAAAGATATTTTCTGATAAGGCACTTATCCGGTGAACTGCCATACATCATGTTCATACAATAGACTACCATCACAATACTGAAGCAACAATTCAACAACTATGGATTCATACGACATTGCAGTCATAGGGGCCGGCCACGCCGGTTGTGAGGCTGCTCTTGCCGCCGCCAGAATGGGCTGCAAAACACTTGTAACAGTCATTAATATAGACACCATTGGTGCCATGTCCTGCAACCCTGCCATTGGTGGCCTGGCAAAAGGCCATCTGGTTCGGGAGATTGATGCGCTCGGCGGTGAGATGGCTAAAAACATTGATGCCACGTCCATTCAATTTCGCAGACTGAACACCAGCAAAGGCCCGGCAGTAAGATCATCCCGTGCCCAGGCGGACCGCTTACTCTATCGCCTGCGCATGAAATCAGTGATGGAAGCCCAGGAAAACCTTGAAATCAAGCAGACAGAAGTGGAATCCCTGATAGTGAAAAATGGGCGAATCTGCGGGATCAAAACAATACTTGAAGAAGAAATAGAAGTTAAAGCCGTAATTGTTGCCACTGGTACATTTTTAAACGGTCTTACCCATATTGGCCTGAAGAACTTTCCGGCAGGCCGTATGGGCGATCCTCCAGCCACCAGTCTTTCCGCGTGGTTTAAAGAGATCGGATTTACCATGGGACGGATGAAAACCGGTACTGTACCCCGTCTTGATGCCCGTTCCATCGATTATTCGGATCTTGAAGGACAGTACTCCGATCAGCCGCCAGCTTTTTTCTCTTTTTCCAGCAAGGGTGAATACACTCTTCCCCAGCACCCATGTCATATTACCTACACCAACCCTGAGACCCATGCGGCAATTCGTGCAGGAATTGACAAATCACCTATGTATGCGGGGATTATCGAAGGAACAGGTGCCAGATATTGCCCGTCTATTGAAGATAAGGTCATGCGATTTCCTGAAAAAGACCGACACCAGATATTTCTGGAACCGGAAGGACTTAACACCACGGAAGTCTATCCAAATGGACTTCCCACAAGCCTTCCGCTTTCCACTCAGCTTGCCATGCTACACTCCATCAAGGGGCTGGAAAACGCAACAATTGTACGACCCGGTTATGCCATTGAATATGATTACATTGATCCACTGGAACTGAAACCAAACCTTGAAACCAAACGTGTTCCCGGTCTTTTTCTTGCGGGCCAGATCAATGGAACCTCTGGCTACGAAGAAGCAGCAGCCCAGGGCTTAATGGCTGCCATCAATAGCGTGCATATGATTCACGGCAAAGAACCACTCATTCTCAGTAGAGCTCAGGCTTATATTGGTGTTCTTATCGATGATCTTGTTACCTGCGGCACCAAAGAACCCTATCGTCTGTTTACCTCACGTGCAGAATACAGACTTCTGCTTCGTGAAGATAATGCCGACAGCAGACTTTGCGAAATTGGCCATGAAATCGGATTACTTCAAGAAGAAGACTATCACTCCTATTTAAAAAAACAGACCGCACTTGAGCAAGGTGTGGCCCTTCTTGAATCGATCCATGTCAAGCCAAACGAGGCCACCAATACGATTCTTATGGCAGAAGGAACTGTTGGACTGAAACAAAAATGTAAATTATCCGATCTGTTACGCAGACCCGAATTAACATTGGCCCAGATCAGCCTGCTCCCAACAGATCCGCATGAAGGGCAGGAAGCAGTAAAGCAACTCGTACTTTCAGATGTTCGAGACGAAATTCAACTTCAAGTGAAATTTCAGGGCTATCTCAAACGTCAGGAAGAACAGGTTGCCCGTTTTAAAAAGATGGAAGCAATGGAGCTCCCGGAAGAAATTGATTACAAAACCCTATCCGGTCTTTCCAATGAAGTGGTTGAAAAACTGAGTAAGGTTCGTCCCCGTTCACTTGGTCAGGCATCACGTATTTCAGGAATTACACCAGCCGCCATTTCAGTCCTTCAGGTTCACCTGAAAAAGCTTCGGGGACACACAAAAAAATGATATCTTTCCCAAACATAGATCCCGTGATATTTGGAATTGGTCCTCTGCAGGTTCGCTGGTATGGACTAATGTATGTCCTTGGCTTTGCTGCCAGTTATTTCCTTGTCTTAAAACAGATACGCGATTTTTCCTACAAGGAGCTTGAACCCTGTTTTGAAAACCTGAATCTTGTTCTGATCCTCTCAGTGATTGTAGGCGGCCGCCTTGGCTATGTTTTCTTTTATAATTTTTCCTATTATATGCAACACCCTCTGGAAATCCCCGCCACCTGGACAGGGGGAATGTCTTTTCACGGGGCCTGTATTGGCTGCCTGGTGGGAGGATACCTCTATACCAGAAAAAACAAACTGAATTTCTGGACCTGTGCAGATCTCTATGTAGTAACCATGCCCGTTGGCTTTGCACTTGGGCGTCTTGGGAACTTTATTAACGGAGAATTATTTGGCAGAACAACCACGGTTCCATGGGCCATGGTGTTTCCGGGTGGCGGCCCCCAGGCACGGCATCCATCCCAGCTCTATGAAATGGTGCTGGAAGGATTTCTACTTTTTACAATTCTCTGGTTTTTTAAAGACCGACCATGGAAAGAAAATAAAA
>DQVD01000131.1 GCA_015661935.1 Desulfocapsa sulfexigens
AAATTTCTCCTGTAAATGATATCATGGTGTGAATCATCCAGGGAGTCATGAGGAGAAGAGTGATAAAGACAGCAACAATTTTAGGAACAAAAGTGAGTGTCTGCTCATTAATCTGTGTAGTTGCCTGGAAAACAGAAACTATGAGACCAATGACCATACCGGCGATGAGCATGGGGCCGGATATCATGAGAGTTACCTGAACGGCGCGTCTGCAAATATCTACTATAAATTCATCAGTCATATCAGCCCTGAAAACTCTTTATAAGGGAACCTGCAACCAAAGCCCAGCCATCGACCAGTACAAAAAGAAGCAGTTTAAACGGCATGGAAATAATCACAGGAGGAAGCATCATCATGCCCATGGACATGAGAATGGAAGCTACTATCATATCAATTACTAAAAATGGAACATAAATCATAAATCCCATTTGAAAAGCTCGTTTTAACTCAGATAACATAAATGCCGGGATAAGTGTCATGGTCGGTATGTCGTTTTTGTCATAGGGCTCATTATTCATTGTTATATCAGATAACATGGCAAGCTCAGATTCCATGACTTGAGAAAACATAAAATCACGCATGGGCTCAACAGCTTTACTCAGGGCATCCTGCTGGTTGATTTCTTCTGCAAGGTATGGTTGCAGAGCATCATCATTTATCCTGTTTATGGTTGGAGCCATAATAAAAAAACTTAGGAAAAGCGATAGTCCAATTATGATTTGAGTTGGTGGCATATTTTGTGTTCCCATTGCCATGCGAACAAAACCAAGAACAATGACAATACGGGTGAAGCAGGTGGTCATAAGAAGAATGGCAGGTGCAATAGAAAGGATGGTGAGAAGAAACAGTATTTGAAGCCCGGTTGATACTTGCTCAGGATTTTCAGCATTTTCAATGCCAAAGCTAATTGTAGGGACATTAACTGCAAAACTTATAGCCGGGATGAATAGAATACTAATTGCAATAAGGAGAGGGAGCAGACTTTGAAGTGTTGAAGATTTTTTATGGAAACAATAGTTGATCATTGCTTGTTATGTGTTGCAGCAGTCAGGTTTTCTTGAAAAGAGTTTTGTTCGGGAGTGTCAAGGGTTGCGATCAATGAGATATTTTCAGTACCAAGTCCAAGTAAAAATTCCTTTCCTCCAACCTCAACCAGACAGAGAGATTTTTTAGGCATAAGGTGACGGATTTCCCTGATTTGGATTCTTGATTTGGAGTTTGATTTTGCAAAAGAAAGTCTTTTTCTCATAAGCCCGTATATGACAAGCAGGACTCCCGATACGATCAGTAATCCCCAGATCATTCTCAGGCTTGCGGATAAAAGAGTAGGGTTTGTACTTTCAAGCATAATCCGCTCCTAACCAAGTTGTTCAATACGGTCAACTGGACTTACTACATCGGTGAGTCGAAGACCAAACCTGTCACCAACCATAACTGCTTCACCCTTGGCAATGAGGCGAGAATTAACATAGAGATCAAGAGGTTCTCCAGCCATTTTGTCAAGTTCAATCACATAGCCTTCACCCATCTTTAACAGATCTTTTAAGAGGATTTTACTGCGCCCGACTTCCACAGAAATCTGCAGAGGGATATCGTAAAGAAACTCAAGGCCTCTTTCAGCCGGGCTGGCTTGAGCAGCTGGTTCAGGTGCAGCCCCCTGGTTATTTGAAACGGGCGCTGTGTCTATTTCGGTGTCATCTAAAAGCTCTTTGATCTCTTCTGGTTGAGTTTTTGAGCTGTTTTGTATGTCAACTGTATCCATATTATTCTCCTTGGTCGTATATGCCTGTCAGATGGATTGCTTTCTTTCCATTGATTGTTCCAGGGATAGCAAAAAATTTAAGATTTTCTTCAACAAGTATTTTAAGTGGTGAATTAGGGTCGTAATCAATATTCAGAATATCACCTTTTTTAAGTTTTATAACTTTACGTACCGGCATGGTAATAATTCCCGATTGTGCAATGACGGTGCTGGACATTTTGTTTATCTCTTCAATCAACAAATCATGCCATCCGGATTGGCGAACTGTTTTGACCGTTAAGAGATCCCGTAACTGATCCCGTATGGGGTCGAGCGTTGCTACCGGGAAAACAAGATCAAATGTTCCTGATAAATTGCCAACTTTAATCTGAAAATTTCCGGCAAGTATGTCAGCATCAGGTTCGGCAATGGAGACCAGTCTGGGATTTGATTCCACTTTAACGATTGAAGATTCAATCTCGGTAACTTGTTCCAGAGATTTATCAATATCACCACAAGCCGCATGCATGGCGGATTTTAAAACATTTAACTCAATTGACGTTGGTTTGCGGGAAAGATACAGAGGCGATATTTCGGTCGAAGCACCAAGCATGATCTCGACGAGTGAAAAACAGAGCTCGGAGTCCAGTACCACTAAGGCACCATTTTTTAGTGGTTCCATGCTCAAAACACCTATGGCTCCAGCATCTTTTTGAGACAGCAGGTATTCCTGAAATTCGAGAGTGTTGATTTCTGTTCGTGTTACCGTGACTGTTCTTTGAAGTTGATTGGTGAGTGTGATACCAAAATTTGAAGCGAAATTGTCGAGTATGATGTCCAGATTTGGAATACGTTCCTGCTTATCAGCAGAACCAGCCATATTGAAAAGATTAAGCGGGCTGACGTTTGCCAAAATGGCAGAGGAATCATCATCCTTTAAATCGGTGGAGACCTTGCCGCTTTTGATTCCCTCAAAGAGCTCAGCAATCTGATCTTTATTTAAAATTGCTTCCACGATAATTTCCTGGACTTATTGAACAACAAAATCTGTGAAATAAATAGCCTTTACTTTTCCAGTCTGCAGGAATGAATTAATCTTTGAGATCAACTCAGCTTTCAGTTGTTTTTTTCCCTGCAAATCATGTAGCTCTTCATAGGTTTTATTGCCAACCAGCAATAAAATCGCATCTCTTATTTGGGGCATTCTTTTATTTGTCTCTTCTACTGCTTCTTCTTTACTTAGTTCAAGGGTGAGCGATGCTTTGACGTAATGACGATCTTCCTCGCTTATAATATTCACTATGAATTCTTTTATCTCGATCATGGGGCCAATTTCAGTACTCTGGGTGATTTCAGGAACTGGAACATCAAGACCGGGATCAATTTCTTCTTCAACAGGTTCCGGTTTTAACAGGAAAAAGTATGAAGCACCTGCAATGATGAGTAACAAAACCAAAGCAGCGGCTATGATGATAATAAGTTTTTTCTTTCCGCCCCCACCATCTTTCGCGCCATCTTCCTGATCGTTTTTCTTTTTATCGTCTTTTGCCATGATATAATCCTTTAAAGTGGAAGCTCTCCGACTTTTGCACCTTTAGCTCCGAGCCCAATGGTGTTATTGGTACGAAGAACAAAATCAACCCTTCTGTTTTTTGCCATATTGGTTTCATTGGTATTTGGAACCACTGGCCTGTCCGCTCCATATCCAACAGCTGACATCCTGTCCAACGGAAGGAGGTCACTTTTTTTGAAAAAGCGCATGATGGAAACTGCTCTGTCCGTTGAAAGGTTCCAGTTACCGATTTTTCTTTTAGAAACAGGAGTGGAATCTGTGTGACCTTCTATGCGCAGACGCATGGGAAGAGGACGAATAACATCAGCGAGATTTCTAAGCGTTGAATATGCAGTGGGAGAAACTGTAGCGGAACCTTTTTTAAAGAGGATAGCATCGTTTAATCGAAGAATAATAGTATCATCTTCTTTTTTTATGAGTTCAACATCTTCTGGGATATTGTCGGATTTCAGTTGTGACTGTATACGTTTATAGACTTTAGACGCCATCTCGTGCTGGATGGGTGAAAATTTTGAAATTGGTGGGGAGGGGATAATGGGTATGGAAAACTTGCTCGGAGCAGGGAGTGAGCGAGCACCAAAAGCACTACGGATTGATGCCGATGCTTCTGCAAACTTTACTTCTTCCATATTAGCCATGGAGAGTAAAAGAACGAAAAAAGTCAGGAGCAGGGTAACAAGATCTGCAAAGGTCGTCATCCATGCTGGAGCACCAGCAACGCATTTCGGGCATTTTTTCTTTTCAGCAGGTATCGTTTTTTCTTCATCAGCCATGATTTATGCTACTTAGTCTATTTGAATGTTGATTCTCTTAGTTTGGGAGCGATAAAGGCGTGTAGCTTCTGTTCCATTATTCTTGGGTTCTCACCGGATAGAATGGATTGCATTCCTTCGATAACAAGGTTTTTTATTAATGTTTCAGAGGCAGATCTGTTTGAGAGCTTACCGGCCATTGGTGCGAAAAATACATTCGCCAGCACTGCACCGTATAATGTGGTGAGCAGGGCAACAGCCATGGCGGGACCAATGGAATCGGGATCACTCATGTTCATAAGCATTTGTACAAGGCCAATGAGTGTACCAACCATGCCCATGGCAGGAGCATAGCTTGCAAGAGAAACGAAAATGTCCTGTCCTTTGTCGTGGCGTTCTTGCAGGTACTCAACTTCAGTGCTGAGCATAGAACGTAGTGTTTCAGGTTCCTGTCCATCAACCGCCATTTGCATAGCTTTTACAAGAAATTCGTCGTCCACGGTGTCCATCATACCCTGAAGCGAGAGTATCCCTTCCTTTCTTGCTTTATTCGCAAATTCCATAAGCTGAACGATAAGTTTATGCGGCGATTCGTCTTTGTTGAGAACCGTTTTCTTGGCGATTGCCACCGCCCCCATAATGTCACTGAGAGGGTAATGAACCAGGGCAACTCCAATGGTTCCGCCTCCAACAATGAGACCCGAGGGTACATTGATGAAAATTCCCAGTGGCCCGCCCTGAAGAATTGCCATAAGCATGAGGCCGAGTGCTACTACCAGACCGAGTATTGTTGCAATATCCAAAGAAAAATCCCCC